>JBBUBO010000022.1:0-1717 GCA_038058205.1 Patescibacteria group bacterium | reverse complement strand
CCACGTGCACTAAATCCAATATTTTCATAAAGGCGTGGACTATATCTTCACCATGTAGCCACTTGGGTATATTTAGGTGCTCTGGTATCTAGTCTCTACGGCGCCCCCGACCTTTTGTCGGGGTTCCCTCGGTATTCGCATATCCTTTGCGTAAACAAAAGACTTAGCCTTCACCGATATCCCAGAGAGTTTCAATCTGTCATTTCGACAGAAAGCTGCACGAATCTACAGGCGGGTGCTCTACCGTTGAGCTACAGCCGCAAATTTATATATTTCTCAAACTTTTCCTTCTTTCTCTTGAGAAACAAGGTACACTCATCATTATACATAAAATTACATAATTTCAAAGGATCTTACTGTTTTGTGTCGGGGGTGGGGCTTGAACCCACGACCTGAGGATTATGATCCCTCTGCTCTACCAGCTGAGCTACCCCGACAAAAAGCAAACTGCTTTGCTTTTTGTCGATGGCGATACCACTGAGTCTAGCATTGATGGCGATGCGAGGCATAAGCCGAGCCACCATTTTTAAGCAATTTTCTATTATTCGACAATAGACATAGGCATGTCACTTGCCGAAATGTTGCGGGAGACCGAATCGAACGGTCGTCTCAAGGTTATGAGCCTTGCGAGATGCCTCTTCTCTATCCCGCTATGTAAAAACTAGGCACTTCATTATTTTACCTAAAATTAACGAAAAAGCAAATTATATATACCCAAACTCGCGGAAAATTTGTTCGTATAGAGCGATCACTCTTTTGGCTTCGCGTTGTGGAAGTTCGAAATTCATCCCCTCATGTGCTATTCTGTTTCGTATTGTATGCACTTCCCAAGCCGAGCTCAAACTACGAAAATTGCTTTGGCTCGCGGCTTTTAATTTATCACCCAAGGTTTCTCCTTTGAATCCAAGCTGGTCCAGTAAGTCTTCAAGCATTGAGTCTGCCTCAATCACGGAAAGCTTCCAATCACTCTCATGTTGTGAAAAGAGAAAATTTAAAGTTTTGACCCAGCGCGGATTTTTAGATATTGCATCACCCTCTTCTCTTTTCTTTTCTCTTTCAATGTGGCGATATGCGTATTCTTCGATCTCATGTTTTAAATGTTTATGTTCTTTTTTTCTAATCTCAAATAATCGAACTATAGTATAGGTAATAATAATGAGAAAAAAAGTAATTAGGAAAAACAAAAGGGAAGAAACGATATTATAAACAGTAGCGGACTGAATGCCACTATTATTAAAAGCATCGACAAGCTGACGAAAAAAATCAATACCTTGGCTGGCTAAATAATCCGGATTAAACCATCTTTCACCTAGTAATGAATTTTCGAGTACTGGATTTGTGCCAATTGTATCCATATGTCAAATTATAACATTTTCTGCCCAACTTCAAAAAGCAAATCTTCCCTGCCATGTGAAGCCATAAATTGTATGCCGAGCGGTAATTTTTTCCCTTCTACTTCGGAAAAACCGAAAGGTATGGAGATAGCCGGCACACCGACGATGTTTGCCGTAACAGTAAAAATATCTGCTAAATACACTGAAAGTGGATCACTCTTTTCCCCTATTTTCCAAGCGACAAAAGGCGCAGTTGGTGTCAAAATAAAATCAACATCTTTAAATGCTTTATTAAATTCTTTTTTTAATGCTTCACGCACTTTCTGTGCTTTTCCATAATACGCATCGTAATATCCATGGGAAAGAACATAAGTGCCAAGTAA
>JBBUBO010000021.1:0-9030 GCA_038058205.1 Patescibacteria group bacterium | reverse complement strand
TAGAAATCAGGCGGCGATGAATATTCTTGCCCCAGAGCTAGAAAAAATAAAGAAAAGTGGCGCTAATAAAGAAGAGCAAGCCAAACTTACATTTGAGCTCTATAAAAAACACAAAACCACCCCGTTTTCTGGATGTTTGGTAATTATTCCTACCCTTTTGGTTATTATTGCTTTATATAGTGTCTTTATTAAAGAATTAAATTTCAGTAGTGGTTTGTATTCTTTTGTTAATGCTCCCGCGCAAGTCAATATGCTTTTCTTGGGAATTATTGATTTAACCAAAGCCAGTATTGTTTTGACTCTTTTGGCGGGAGTGTCCCAATATTTCCAGGCGTATTTCATGCCTAAACCCCCTGCCCCCTCCCCTTCTTCCTTAAATTCTTTTCAGGCAAACTTCAGCAAGAGCATGAATACACAGATGAAATATATTTTCCCATTTATTGTTGCTTTTATTGCGTATAAATATCTCGGAGTGGTTGCATTATATTTGATTGCGAATAATATATTTACCATAGGCCAACAGATATATGTCAACAAGACAGAAAAGAAAGTTTTAGAGGTGGAAGCACGGGTGGTTAAAAGTTCGTAAAGTTTGTAAATATATGGATAATCAAGAAATACAAAATTTAATAAAAGAATTAATCGAAAAAACAACAGTTAAGATGAATAAAATTACTGTTGCTGAAAATGTCGGAACAAATACTTGGTTTTCGGTTGAAGTAAATGAACCGCATTTCTTTGTTGGGCATGACGGAGAGGCTCTCTACGCTTTAAACCACCTAGTGCGCAGAATAGTGGAGAAGAACCTCTTCCCAACCTCCCCCTTTGGGAAGGGGGAGGTGACGGAGGGGGTAAAGAGGGGCGAAGGGGTGAGGTCGGAATTAGAAAAAGCTATTTTGATTGATATCAATGATTTTCAAAAAAAGCGCGTAGACAATGTCAAAGCTGTCGCGCATATGATGTCTGAGCGAGCAAGATATTTTAAATCAAACATTGAGGTTGATCCAATGTCTGCTTTTGAGCGCCGAGTGGTGCATGAATTTTTATCTAATGCGACTGACCTCAAAACCGAATCTGTTGGTTTTGGTCCTACTCGCCGAGTGGTTATAAAATATATTGGGGCAATCTAGAAGAACCTCTCCCCACCTTCGGCACCCCTCTCCTTATTAAGGAGAGGGGTTGGGGGTGAGGTGTATTTTATTTCAACATATATTCCCAAAAAGAAGAATCTTTTTTGTTTACAAAAAATAAATAGTTTTCGTTTTCATCCAACGAGAGCTTTATTCCATCAATTTGCTCGGTCGTAAAAGCAGAAGGGTCTAAAAGTAGGGTGGTATTGCCGTTTTTTGCGTCTATTTTCCACAAATTGTCGTTGAAAGAGACTTCTCCTTGATACCAAGAATCTGGGTAACTTCCTGAATCAATAAATTTTGGCACGCTGCAGTAAAAAACATCACTCAATTCACCCCAGACGCATTTTTCTGGCAGAGTTTTTATTCCAAATGCCGAATCAGAAGTCCGTGTATCCATGTGGTAAATGTTAAGTGTTAAATTACTATTACCATAAAGAATTAATTTTCCGTCTGGACTCGAAAGGGTGGTGAGCCCATTAATATTACCCAAAACTCTATTTAAATTTTTACCAGCATCATCAGTACTATACATATATCCGGGAATGTTTGCAGATGGTTTAGTGGTGAGATTGATTGTTTTATTATTTCCCCATTGCGACAGCCATTCCGTAAAAGGAGAATCAAATACCTGGACTTTTTTATTAGTCAAAAAGTTTAATATTGTGCCGATCATGTTGTCGCCGGATTTAAATAAGTAGAAAATTTTCGTGCCGTCAGGCGAGATGCTGATATCTTTTACATTGTCCGGTAAAAAAGCTCCTTTTGTTTCATTAATCAAATTTGGATCTGCGCCCAATAATTCTTTCGGTAATGTTCCGACAAAAGTTTCTATCGTTTTACTATCTCCCTTTAAATATCGCATAACCACAGATTCTCCGTTGTTGCCAAAATAGGCGTCGTAAACTTTTGGAATTATTGTTCCAGAAAACTTTTTCTCTACGATTAAATCCGCAAAAGTCTGATATATGTTTCCGGTGGCTTTTTCTACATACCTTAAATTTGGAATAAATTCTGTGAGAACACTTAGACCCCCCGCACCCCCCTTAGCAGGGGGGACCAAGTTATCTCCCTGCCCTGTTAAGGGAAGGGTTGGGAAAGGGTTTATTTCCTTTAATCTTTCTTTTGAAAAGACTGTGTATCCGGCGATAGGCATGCTAGAAATTTTCGTCAATTTTAATTTAACTGTTTCTCCTTCCGCTCCTGGCTGGTATCCTGAAACATCAGTTGGAGGTGTGGTGGGTGGAGTTTTTGTGCTAGTTCCAAATGGATTAAATTGAGAAATAAAATTTATATCTATACCTCCTTCTCCCGGCATTGTCGGTGTTGTTTTTGCAAATTTAAAAAATCCCCAAATCGCAAAACTAGCGAGGGCCAAGGTTATTATTAAAAATATGAAAGTTCTTTTTGACATAAATTAATTATTTACCATCTATTGACCAGTGCCATTGTTCTGATTTTAAATTATTAAAACCGAAAGTAATTGCATTTGTTTTTAACCATTTAAAACAAGCATTGTCGTTGTGTCTAATTAATGATCCTTCGCATTTTAAATCAAAAGCTAAGCCGTTGTTATGTCTTGATGCCCCAGGTATAGCAGTGGGCGGACGACATGTCGCACTTCTATCTGTTTCATTTCCACCGCAATTTTTTATTCTCAATGCTCTTTGTGCCTCCACTGTTCTGTACCCTCCCCCCGTTATATTTAAACCAGCACTTCTTGCTGCATCAATCATTCCGTCTAGTTTTTGAGCGATACTACCACAAGCAAACATTCCACTTCTAGTTCGTTGTATTCCTTCTGGGCACAGAGGTGCGGGTCCTGTCGGAGCGCTAGCATCATCTTGAGCTGCATCTTCGGGTGATTCTGCACCTTCGTCCATTATTGTTATTTTCGCTTCCGGTAATTTGTCTAGACAAACATCTAGCAGTTTTGGATTTAATGTATTTAATAATGCCCATGAGCCCAATGCTATAACGAGCCCTAATATTGCATTGTTTATTCTTTCCCTACCTTGTTCTTTGGTATTCATAAGCTCACTCGTCATATATTCTAACCCACCGATGACTATCATCAACACTGCCAATACGGCAGCAATGCCGATGAGTAGCTTGATCATAATATTCATGTATTTTCCAAAAACGCAGGGATTGGTGCAGGTTTTGACTCCATTTGCATCAGTAGTACAACCAGGATCTGTGTTAAATGGTATTACTTTTCCATTTGCATCTGTTTCAAATCCAGGCAACGGCGCAAGGGGTGTATATGTCATGTCTGTATTGACTGGTGGGGTGTCGGGATTGGTAGGGGTGTTTGTGTTTGGAACCCATGTTCCTGTTGTACACTTGTCTTTAGATATGTTTGGAGTAATTTGATTTTCCTTAAATACAAATTTAACTGTACAGGTTCCTAGTCCAATCCAATCTCCTGACAATGAATCACATTTTGTTTTTGTATTTATTTCCTTTTTTTCTCCTTCTATGCCGGGGATATAATAAGAGCAAGATCCTGTAGCTTCTTGAGCTTGTGTTTTTTCTATCGAACTAAAAAATCCAACCAGAATTATGAGTATTAAAATATAAGGTAAATATTTTTTCATTTTAAAATTGCACACTGATTTCTTTTTCCGCAGTTTGGAAAAGTGTTCTGATATTATTGACGACCACTTTTATTAAAGCACTTCCCTTTTGTCCAGCATCTGGTTTGACTGATAAACTATTTTTTGGATTTGGTGTTTTTATTGTTTCCTTGTTCAAGGACCATGTAAGTGAAAGATTTGAAGAATTTATATTTTGAGGAGAAAAGAAATATGGTTCTACTACTATAGTCGTTCCATTAGGATTTATTTGAAAACCATTAGTTAAAGCCTTTTCCCATTTTGTACCGAGCAGAAAATCACTTTCATAAAAAACTATTTTTGGGTTTGAGGTAAATAATGTTAGATTTCCAGAAGTAGTCGCACCACCAGAAATGTCTGATATTTTTACACTAACGGTATTTTGTTTATCTAAATAACTATTTTGCAAAGTAAAAGAACTTTTACCCCACCCAGAAGATTCGGGCTGAATATCTCCATCTTTGTTCCAAACATAAGACAAATTGTTCATATTTACCGGAGCTCCCTGGCTTATCAAGTTTGGCATCGCTACTACTTTAAATACACCTTGACTTCCCACTAATGTTTTACCTTTGTAAAACGGTGGCGCATAGGAATCAGAAGCTTCCCAAAGCATGTCCACATTTGTCGGCGTTATTGTAATTGTTTTTTGAATACTTTGTCCGTCTATGGTATTTATCGTCGCAATTAGGCTTAAAGAAGAGTTTGATTCTGTGGTTGTAAAATAAAAAGTTTTTTTGCCGATCCCACCACTCGCCTCTTCGCTATCCACTCTCCAAGAGATATATGCCTTATCAAGGTTAGTGCTAAAGCTGGCAAGCGTGGCCGTTACGTTTTGATTTGGAGCTGGAAATTCCGGAGAAAGGGTGAGAACAATATCTGTACTACGCACTTGAGCAGATACGAGTGACCCAAAAAAAGTAGCGCTAAGTATTAAGATTAGAATTAAGTATTTCTTTATCATTTTCCTTATTATATCTTGCCTAGTGCCTAAAGCCTAGCGCAATAAGCCTATTTACCGGCTGTCTCCATTTCTGCTGTTTCTTGTTCCTCTTTGGCTTTTCTGTTTAAGAGTATTTGTGAAGGGTCAGAAGTGATGATCTGGTCCTCAGTATAAGAAGCGATGGTTTTTATGGCAACATGCTTTAATCCAGCAAAGAATATCCCCTCTCCGAGCCCCGACTCCAAGAGCAGATATTTTTCCTCATCCGTTAGATTGAAAGTTTTTTGTAAAATATCGATTGTAGTTGGTGATTGTTTCAAGAGAAGGTGGATAGAAGAGTTCGTGATTATTGGCACGCCATAAGGAGATTTCATAAAATCAGCCGCGTCTTGGGTGATGGTGGAAAGACCGAGGTAATATTTTCTACCTCTTTTAGCCATGGAATATAGGAATGATGCCGTGTCTTCAGACTTCATCATCCACCAAGCCTCATCAATAACCAATAGACGCTTTTTCAAATTTTTCCTGATGGTGTTCCAAATGTAATGCATAATGATATACATTGCGATTGGTTTTAATTCGTCTTCCATGTCACGCACCGAAAAGACCACAAATTTTTTATTTATATCCACATTGCTTGGCCTGTTTAAGAATGTCGCCCAAGAACCCTTGGTATATTTAGCGAGTCTTTGCACTACAGAATCACTGCCGTCCATTCCAGAAAGAACCATTTCAAAATCCGAAAGGAGCGGAGGTTCAATATTTGAAAAATTCGATTCGGGAGTAATGTCTTTTATCGCATAAGTCTCAGAGATAGCTCGGTCTACCATTGAATCTTCCTCCGGAGTAAGTCCACCGAGCATTAAGCGGAAAAGTCCGACTAGATTTATGATATTTGAACGCAAAACATCTTCAGCTGTTTCATCTTCACGCGGTATTGGCAAGTCAAAAGGATTCATATGATGGTCGCTTGAGAGAGAAATATTAAAATATCTTCCGCCGACTGCTTCAGAAAGGAATTCATATTCCCTTTCTGGATCTATCACCATCACATCAATATCAAACATTAAAGAACGCAAGATTTCTAATTTTGTCGCATAAGACTTTCCTGCGCCGGACTTGGCGAAACAAACAGAGTTGTAACTTTCCAAAGAAAATCTATCAAAGATTACTAAACTTGAATTGTGTCTGTTGATTCCATAAAGAATTCCTTTATCAGAAGTTAAGTCAAAAGAAATAAATGGGAAAACGCTGGAGAGTGGCTCTGAATTTAATTTTTGATGAATATTGAGCAAATCATCATTTATCGGTATAACACTTTTAAAAGCTTCTTCTTGTTGGAAAAGCGCTGGTTTGATGTATATGAGTTTTGATTCAAGCATCGATTTGATCTCGTTCTCTAGCTTAAAAAGCTCCAGGTCGTTGTTTGCATAGATAGTTATATAAATACCCACATCAAACATTTTTTCTTGCGCTTGAATCAAACTGTCTCGAAGTCCTTCGAGGTCTTGATAGGCGGTGTCCAACATCGGATCACGAACCATTCCTTTTGTTTCACGCACACTTATTTGACTCTGAACTTCTGCCACTTTTTTTTGAAATTGTCGCAAAACTTGAGAAGTATCTATCGGATGAACAAAAATTGAAATATCAAAAACTTTGTCTAAATTAATAATCGGAGAAAACCAATTGTCCGTCAAAAATCTAGGATACGAAATGATAAAAAAAGTACGAGCGATTTTATCACCGAGGTTGATGGATTTTGAATCGATTTTGAGAGCTGAAGGAGCGATGATGTCTTGGAGTTCTAGGCTGGCTGATTCGTATATTTGTTCTGGCAGTACCGCTAAAGTAGAAGCATTTGCGACGCCACTTTTTATTTCTTCCTTTTTTCCAAATAATTTATCAAGTATGGACATTTTTTTCTTTTAATAATTTGCTAATGCCTAGAGCCTAAAGCCTAGCGCCTATTCTAATTTTATCTTTCCTTCCACTTCTCCCGGATTGAAAACTTTGTAAAATACTTCCACAGCTTCTTCGGTGCCCAATTGGGCGGATTTTATACCGCAACGACTAAGTCCTTGCTGGATGACCCCTACTCTCTCTTCTAGCTGGGATCTTTTTTCCTCAAAATCTTCTTCTTTGGCTATGTCTTGCTCTGCTTGATTTTTTCTTGTAAAAAGTTTTTTAAAGACATTAGAATCTGATTGTAGGGAAACATGAGTATAGGGCACTACCACAAAAAAAGTTTTTGTCATGATGTTTACTGATTCAGTAAAATTCCGGATGAATTCTATATACTCTTTTGTCTGTAGTTTGATCAATGGTTCTGTTTGCACTTTTATTCTCTCTTCTAAAAGCAAGAGATAAGGGCGAATGTCGAGCTTTCTAGATTGCACGGACATTTGAATAGAAAAGTCTAAAGTGTTTAGAAAACTTTGAAATTGTAATATCGTCGCTTTTTGTTCGTCGTCTGATTTTAAAGATAAGTTCACAGAGTTTGCTAATACGATAGCTCGAAGATCACCGTTTTTTAATACGATGATGCCGTCACGAATTTCTTTAATTGGTACGAAATCTTGTGTTGCTTTTGCTTTTAATGCCATATAAATCAATTATAGATTAAAAATTACGAATTACGAATTATTTTTTAATGTTTTTTGAATTTTGCCTATTATTCTAAGAATTTCTTCACATAAATCATAAGTAATAGAAAATTCTCCCTGAGTTATGTACTTAGTGTCTTTTAGAAGAGATAACCAATATCGTGTTTCTCTAGCTTCTTTATAAGCTATTGATAATTTTGCAATAAAATCTTTTCTTGATTGCCCCCCTATGGCTTCTTCAACATTTGCGCCAACAGATGTTCCACATCTTAAAAATTGTTTAGATAAAACAAATTCTTTTTTTGTTGCGGTTATATTCCTATATAAGTTAATTACGTTTATTGCAAATTCGTAACTCTTTTTTTGTATTAAATTTTCCTTCACTTTAAATTCGTAATTATTAATTTGTAATTTCTAATTGTTTTGGATTTAAAAAATTTATTTTTTTAAATCCAAAACGTCTAGACTCCAGGCCAAATCTCGCAGTTTACTCCCACTTAATCGGACTTCTTTTTCTAAATTTTCTCGCTGTTCTTCTCCATTTAAGGCAACATTTTGTCGTCCTCTATCTGTTTTATTTTTGCGTCTTTCCCAGATATAAAGTTTGTTTTTGGTAAAATAACTAAATCCTGCGGCAACCATATTAAGGAAAGGTTTATTGTTTGGTCGATAAAAAGTGAGCGCCAAAGAAAAACTTGCCACAGCCATGACTGGTATTGCTCCAAGCCAAAATCCAAGTAGTTTGTATAGAATAAAACAAAGTCCAGCTCCGCCCGCTAAATAAACAAACTCCTTAAAAGTAAAAGGGCCGAAAATTTTGTCTTCTATTTCTAAAAATTGTGGTACCTTGAATTGCATAAAAATCAATTGTTAATTACGGATTACCAATTACGAATTAAATTCGTAATTCTTAATTGCTAATTTTTCATTCCGGCGGTAGCCGGTACGGGTCTGCTTTGGGTGGATAAGCTCTTGGTGCCTGTGGTACAGAAGTCGAAGGCTTGGAAATATTTTCTAAAGAATGTTCTGTTTGTACCATTGGGATTTGAAAAGGTTTAGACATTTTTTGACCAAACATAGGATGTACTTCTGTTTTGGTAATTGTTTCTGGCTTTTCTATGTTTTTTATCATCTCTTCCCTGTTTGTGGGTGTGGTTATTGCTGGGACAGTAGTTTTGCCAGCGGGTAATTCAGCAATAGAAGATAAATTTGTTGGCATTATTTCAATACCAGCGGATTTTAAAATTTGCGCATTCTCCCCTATTTCTTTATTTACTGGAGCAGTTGTTGATGCTTCTGTTTCCCAAATATCATCTGAAATTTCATTTGTTGTTTTGTATACTTCTTTAAGTTTTTCTCGAATTTCACTAAGTATTTCTTTATTTAGTTCATTTATTATGTCGTCCACTTTTTCATCGACTATGTTTAATCTACCTTTTAATTCATTTCTATATTCATCTGGGTGAACTAACCCAAGCATAACTAGATTTGTTTCTATTTGTAGCACCCCAAGTTGCTCTATATTGAGTCCATTTCTTTGACCTATATTTATTATTTTTTCATTTATTGCTGGATCAGTAAAAAGTCTTTTTACCTCTATAGGTAATTTTTCCATTTGTTTTTTTATTATTTCTTCTATTTCTGGATCCATATTATTTTTGTAGATATATAATTAATTATACATTAAAGATTTGTTATTTAGGTATGTGCTGGAGGGGTTGGTGCTGGTGCGG
>JBBUBO010000020.1:0-9005 GCA_038058205.1 Patescibacteria group bacterium | reverse complement strand
TACCTATATATGAATCTCGCGGACATATGGTGGTGGACATCGGTGGAGGAACAACAGACGTGGCGGTAATTTCACTCGGCGGAATTGTAGCTTCGACTTCCGTGAAATGCGCGGGAAATAAAATAGATAAAGCGATAGCAGATTATATTAAAAAAACTTTTAATTTAGCCATTGGTGATAAAACATCCGAAGAAGTAAAAATAAAAATCGGCGCAGCCGTTTTTCTAGAAGAAGAATTAAATGTGACGATAAAAGGACGAGACTTTATCCAGGGTTTACCGAGGTCAGCGCGAGTCGGTACGAATGAAATAGTTAAAGCAATAGATGGTGAGTTGAAACAAATTATTAAAGCAATTAAAGATGTCTTGCAAGAAACTCCTCCCGAGCTTGCGTCAGATATTATCGACCAAGGTATCATTATGACTGGTGGTTCATCGCAGTTGCGTGGTTTTACTGACTTGGTTTATAGGAAAACTGGAGTGAAGGCGATGCTAGCCGAAGACCCTTTATTTTGTGTGATCAAAGGCACCGGCATAGCGCTCGATCACTTGGATGTGTATAAAAAGACAGTTTTAAGCAAAAAGTGAAATTAGCTGCTAGCGACTAGCTTCTAGAAACTAGAAAAATGAACCTAATTAATAAATATTTCAATAAAGATAATTTGCATCATGCTTATCTGATAGAAGGCAATAGAGAAGAAATCTTGCCAGAGATTTTTGAATTTTCAGAAAGTTTGGGAGTAAAAAAAAGTAGTCCTGACTTTGTTTATATTACGATAGACAATTTTAAAATAGATGAAGCATTGAGTTTGAGAACAATGGGAACGGAAAAAAGTTTCTCTGGTAGTAAAAAAATATTTGTTTTATGTGTAAATACTTTCTCTTTGGATGCGCAAAATGTTTTATTAAAAATGTTTGAAGAACCGATAGAGCATACGCATTTTTTTGTGATTACTCCGGACACTGACGCTCTTCTAAAAACTCTCATTTCTAGATTTTATTTTATTTCCGCTAGGCAAGGCCTAGCTGAGAATAAAGACGCAGAGAAATTTATAAATATGCCTTTGAGAAATCGCTTAAATTTTATTAAAGAATTATTGACTGAAATAGAAGAAGATAAAGAAGTTGCATCGACAGATTCTAGCCGTTCTAAAGCTTTGAATTTTTTAAACACGCTAGAATCAACTTTACACAATAAGTCTGTGTCAAAGTGTCTCTTTGGCACGGTGTGTTTTGAGCATTTGTTTAAAGTTCGTGAATTTTTACGTATGCCAGGGTCTTCGACGAAAACTTTATTAGAGTCTGTGGCTTTGGTTGTTCCCGATTTTAAAAATTAACTTTTGATGATACAATAGCAATATGCAATACAATTTTTCCTATTTTAAAATAGAATTAAAAAAAGTGGGGGATTTCTTGAATAAAGAATATACTCAGCTAAATATCGGCCGAGCATCGCCAATGGTGCTTGATGGTGTGTCTGTGGAATCTTATGGTTCACATATGCCACTTAAAAATGTAGCTAATATTTCGATTGAAGATCCAAAGACTCTACGCATTGCGCCTTGGGATAAAAATCAGGTTAAAGATATTGAAAAAGCAATCAATGCAGCAAACTTGGGTCTTTCGGTTGCGACTGACGACCTTGGTATTCGCGTTATTTTCCCTCAATTAACGACTGAGAGTAGACAAAATCTCGTCAAAGTTTTGAAAGAAAAATTAGAAGAGTCCCGCATCGCTGTGCGTCGTGAACGCGAAAGAATTTGGGATGATGTTCAAGCCAAAGTAAAAGAAGGTAAAATGACAGAAGATGAAAAATTCCGCGCCAAAGAAGAATTGCAAAAGATTATCGATGAAGTTAACTCAAATCTAGAAATGAATTTTGAGAAAAAACAGCGCGAAGTTATGGGATGAAACTCCCTCTCCTTTACAAGGAGAGGGCTAGGGGTGAGGTAATTTTATGAATATTTTAATTTTTTTTATAATTTTATTAGTATTAGTTCTAGTCCATGAATTTGGACACTTTTTTACTGCAAAAAAGTTCGGCATACGAGTGGATGAATTTGGCTTTGGTTTTCCGCCTAAAATATTTGGTTACAAAAAAGGGGAGACGGAATATTCTTTAAATCTTTTACCTCTTGGAGGTTTTGTAAAAATATATGGAGAAAACCCCGAAGTAGAGCAAGCTCACTACGGGGCAGGTCCAGATGATGATAGAAAATTTTATAATAAACCAAAATATAAACAAGCGATCGTACTTTTCGCCGGAGTTTTCGCAAACTTCTTACTCGCTTGGTTTTTATTTTCTGTAGGTTTTATGTCTGGTTTCCCTACTTCTGTAGGAAATAGTATTAAAGGATACGAGCTTTCAGATGTAAATTTAGTTGTGATTTCTATAGAACCTAAATCTCCAGCAGAATTGAGTGGATTAAAATCTGGAGATAAAATTTTATCAATTCAAAATGAAAATGATTTTACTTCTTCTGTAAGTCCTGAAACACTAAAATCTTTTGTGATAAATAGTAAAGGTAAAGAAATAGAGATTGGCTATGTGCGTGGTGGTGAAAAAGAACAATTTGTAAAATTAGTTCCTAGTCTTAAATCTGGAACGCCAATGATTGGTATAAGTATGGATCAAATAGGTGTGGCTAAATTGTCATTTTTTAGAGCTTTTGAGGAGGGAATGAGACTAACTCTAAATATGGTGAAAGGTACCGCCCTTGGTCTCTATATGCTTATTACTGAAGGAATTCGTGGGCAAGATGCATTATCTTCTATTACTGGTCCTGTGGGGATGGTTGGAATAGTGGGAGATGCTTATGAATTAGGTTTTGTTTATTTATTATCTTTTGCGGCTCTTATCTCTGTAAATTTGGCTGTAATAAACTTATTACCTTTTCCTGCGCTTGATGGCGGACGACTCCTCTTTTTATTAATTGAAAAAATAAAAGGTTCACGCATAAATTCTAAATTCACCAATATTGCAAATATGGTTGGTTTTGGTATTTTGATTCTTTTAATGCTTGTCGTCACCTATCGTGATGTGGTCAAATTATTTTAAATTTTGAAAAAAATAGGTGTGGGGGTATACTGTGCCCATGGCAAAAAAGAAATTGAGAATCGGGGTACTTTTCGGAGGTAAATCAGCAGAACATGAAGTCTCTCTGCGTTCTGCTGAAAACATAATAAAAGCATTAAGTAAAGAAAGATATCTAATCACTTTAATTAAAATAAATAAAGATGGAAAGTTTGACTTTAATAACATTAAAAATTTTGATGTTATTTTCCCAGTTTTGCATGGACCTTTTGGTGAAGATGGGACGGTCCAAGGTTTATTAAAACTTGCGGATATTCCTTTTGTTGGAGCAAGTGTCCTCGGTTCAGCTGTTGGCATGGATAAAGATGTAATGAAAAGACTTTTACGTGATACAGGGCTTCCCGTTGGAAAATTTATTACCTTGAATTATAGTGAAAAAATAACTTTTGAAAAAACAAAAAAAATTCTCGATTTACCGTTGTTCATCAAGCCGGCAAATATGGGTTCGTCCGTTGGAGTCAGCAAAGTAAAAAATAAAAAAGAGTTCGACAAAGCGATCAAAGAAGCTTTTCTTTTTGACACCAAAGTCATTATCGAAGAATTTATCAAGGGCAGGGAAATAGAATGTTCTGTTTTAGGCAACGATAAGCCCATAGTTTCTATCCCGGGCGAAGTGATAGTAAACGATGAATTTTATTCTTATGATACGAAATATATTGATGAAAATGGCGCGCGAACGGAAATACCAGCTAAACTTTCCAAACAAGAAATAAAAAAGATTCAAGATATAGCGGTCAGAACTTTTAAAACTTTGTCTTGTGAAGGTTTCGGTCGCGTGGACTGTTTCTTAAAAGAAAATGGACAAGTTTTTGTGAATGAGATAAATACGATTCCGGGTTTTACTTCGATCAGTATGTATCCGAAACTCTGGGAAGCGAGTGGCTTACCTTTGCCGAAACTTTTAGATAAATTGATTACGCTTGCGATAGAGCGATTTGATAGAGAGAAGAAATTAAAAACTTCAGTAATTTAATGCTCGGAATGTCAAAGAAAAACAATCAACCAATTGGCGTTTTTGATTCAGGTGTCGGTGGACTCTCTATCCTAATAGAATTAAAAAAGAAATTACCAAATGAAGATTTTGTTTTTTTGGCCGATCAAAAATATGTGCCCTATGGAGAAAAAACTAAAGAAGAACTCATTACGCTCGTTTATAAAATCACTGATTATTTTATCAAAAATCATAATATTAAAATGATGGTAGTGGCTTGTAATACTGCTACTTGTGGCGCCATAGAAGAACTTCGCAGTAAATATTCTATTCCTATTGTCGGCACTGTTCCAGCAGTAAAACTCGCCGCTAAAAAATCAAAGAGTGGCACCGTGGCTGTCATTTCTACTCCCTCTACTTCTAAAAGTTATCGTCTAAAAAATATAATTAAAGATTTTTGTCAAAATGTAGATGTCATAAATATTGGTTGTAAAAATCTGGAAGACACCGTCGAGCACGGTGAGCTTGAAAGTACGGAAATAAATAAATTGCTTTTGAAATATTTAGATAAAGTAAAGAATTCCAAAACAGATTATTTAGTTTTAGGTTGTACGCACTATCCTTTTCTAAAAAAATCGATACGAAAAATTCTCGGTTCTCATATTAAACTCATAGACGGCGGAAAAGCGATAGCAAGACGAACAAAATGGCTACTTAAAAATAATTCTATAAAAAACAATCAAAAGAAAAGGGGGAGTGTCGTCTATTTTACGACCAGCGACTCCGAAAAATTCTCTAAAGTGGCGAGTAAGTTAATGAAAGAAAATATCAAAGCCCAAAACGTAAAGATTTAAATTAGTAAAATACTTTAAACTCTGCTATCGCAGGGAATGAAGTATATTTGCTTTTTAGAACTTTTTATATTAATCTATCATTATGTCACAAGATCGACTTATAAAACTTGCCTGCGGAACTTGCAAACGGATAAATTACTGGTCCAGCAAAAACAAGAAACTCGTTACTAAAAAAATCGAGCTTAAAAAGTATTGCAAATGGTGCCGAAAGCAGACTAAGCATAAAGAGATCAAGAAATAACTAATTTCTAGAAAGCCCCTAAAATAGGGGTTTTCTTTTGCCCTTTTTGAGAAATTAAGGTATAAATAAGGCTACGGGCGATTAGTTAAGTGGTATAACTTCGGTCTCCAAAACCGATGTCGGGAGTTCGATTCTCTCATCGCCCGCCATATGGAAAATAAAATCCAAAACTTAGAAAAAGAAATTGAACTCTTGAAAGAGAGAAATAAAAGGGTGGAAATGGTGGGTTAAAAAATATCTTTAATTTTTATTGGTTTTGACGCATCATACCATTTGATACTTTTATCTCTTTTAAACCATGTCATTTGACGTTTGGCATATTTGTAAATTTCTGAGTTTAGTTTGTCTAGCATTTCTTTTTTACTAATTTTATTTTGTAAATGTAATGCCATAAACCTGTATTCAAGACCTAGTTCTTCCATCCTTTTCCAAGACAGTCCATGCTCATGAAGTTTTTTGGCTTCATTTAACATTCCCATTTTCATTCTTTTTTCCAATCTAATTTTTATTTTCTTTTTGAGTTTATCTTCCGGTAAATATAAGCCAATTTTTATAAATCTATATGGTGATACATTTTCTGCTATAGCAGAGTTTGTAACATTGTTATCAGAATATTGTTTTAAAGGGGGGACTTTGCCGAGAGCTTTCGCTATCTCAATAGCGCGAATGAGGCGGACTTTGTTTTTAGCATCTATATTTTTTGCTCTTTCCGGATCAAGTTTTTGAAGTTTTAGCATTAGTAGACGATCGTCCACTAATGCTAATTTCTTGCGTAGTTTCCAATTTGGTGGTACTTCAAGAAAAATTATTCCTTTAGTAATAGCATCAATATAAAAACCCGTGCCACCGCAAATGATTGGTATTTTATTTTTATTTATTATTTCTTTTATTTTTTCTTCAGCAAGTTTTTGATATTCAGTAACAGAGAATTTCTTTTTTGGATTTACAACATCGAGCAAATGGTGGGGAATTCCATGCATTTCTTTTGCAGTAATTTTTCCTGTGCCGATATTTAGACTTTTATATACTTGTCTTGAATCAGCAGAAATAATCTCGCCACCGAGTTTTTGGGCCGAAGGTCCTGAGCATAGTCGAAGGGCTATTTTTACCGCTAAGTTACTTTTACCAGTAGCTGTCTGTCCGAGAATTACAAAAACTTTTTTCATATATTAGATAGCTTTAATATTTGCGCCAATGCTATTAAATCTCTTAGCTATATCTTCATAACCACGATTTATCATATATACATTGAGTAATGTGGAAGTGCCTTTGGCTGCGAGCATGGCAAGCATGATGACCACAGATGGGCGTAAAGCAGGAGGGCAGACGACTTGTGCTGGTTTCCAAACAGTTGGACCTTGTACAAAGACACGATGCGGGTCAGCGAGGAGGACAGTGCCACCGAGACGGTTTAATTCTGTGAGATATATCGCGCGATTTTCATAAACCCAATCATGGATAAGTGTCTGGCCTTTTGCGCAAGCGGCGATGAGTCCAAAGAATGGCAAGTTATCTATATTGATTCCAGGATATGGTCGAGCCTCTATTTTATCTTCGAGAGCTTTTAGCTTTGAAGGGAAGATGCTGATATCGTTTAAGTTTGTGCGTTCGTTTTTTGATTTGTAAGATTTTAGGATCTTGTATTTCAATCCCATCTTTTTTAATTTATAAAGTTCGAGTTCGAGAAATTCTATCGGGCATCTTTTAATTTCGAGTTTGGAGTTTGTGGCAATGGCTGCGGTAATCCACATCATAGATTCTATTGGGTCTTCACTATTGTGATATTCAATATCTTTTTGAATTTTTTCTATGCCATAGACGATGACAGTCGTCGTGCCGATGCCTTCTATTTTTACTCCTAATTTTTCCAAAAAGAAACAAACTTCTTGGACCATATAATTTGAAGAGGCGAATTTAATCGTAGTTTTTCCTTGCACTAACGAAGTTGCAGTTAAGATATTTTCACAAGCTGTGTCTCCCGATTCATACATAACAATATTGGCTGGTTTAAGTTTTTTATAACTAAATTCATAGCTTTGATTTGTTACTTTTACTTTTACACCGAGTTCTTCTAGTCCGTAAATATGCGCGCTGACAGTCCTCTTTCCGAGTTTACAACCTTGCGCGTGAGGTAAAGAAAAATTCTCTAAATGATGTATTAACGGTCCGGCAAGCATAATAATACTGCGAGTTTTAAGCGCGGCAACTTTGTTTAATTTATTTAAATCGTATTTTTGAGGCGGAGTTATTTTCAGACTTTGCGCTCCTGTCCAAGTTATTTTCACTCCGATAGATTCTAAAACTTCTATTACTCGATAGACTTCTTCGATGCGAGCTATGCCGTGCAAAGTTGTTGTGCCACTATTTATCAAAGAAGCGCACAAAAGACCTACCGAACCATTTTTCGACATGTTTGTGGTGATAGAGCCATGTAAGGTTCTACCGCCTTCTATTTCAAAGTTATTTTTGTTGTTTTCTATTTTTTTCATAAGCTTGCGGTGCCGGGAGGGAGACTCGAACTCCCACGGGGTTGCCCCCAAACGATTTTGAGTCGTTCGCGTAAACCAATTCCGCCATCCCGGCAATTTATACAATATACAGGGTAATTCACTTGAAATCAACATATTACTTTTTAAAAGTGTGCTAAAATAGATTTATGTCCAACTTATATTCCAACTCAATTTTTTGGATTGACACCGACAAAATCAAACCAAATCCGTATCAACCGAGACGCGAATTCGACGAAGCTCGCTTGCAAGACTTGGCTGACTCCATAAAACAATACGGGGTACTTCAGCCACTCACTGTGTCTCGAACAGAAGTAGAAAAAGATGGTGGCGGATTGGTGACAGAATACGAATTGATTGCTGGGGAGCGCAGACTACGCGCAGCGATGCTTGCCGGAGTTTCGCAAATACCGGTCATTATTCGTCAAGGAGATACGGCAATGATGAAATTAGAATTGGCGATCATTGAAAACTTGCAACGCGAAGATTTAAATGCCGTGGACCGCGCTCGAGCTTTTTCTAGACTTGCAAGTGAGTTTAAATTTACGCATGGCGAAATCGGAAAAAAAATGGGACGTAGTAGAGAATATGTTACTAACTCAATGCGAATTTTGTCTTTGCCGGAAGAAATTATAATTGCTTTGTCTGAAGGCAAGATCACCGAAGGTCATACTCGACCACTTTTAATGCTTACTGATCATCCCGAAGAACAAGTAGTGATATTCAAAGAAATAGTTTACAAAAAAATCACAGTGCGTGAAGCAGAAAGACTTGCTCGAAAAATAGCTTATGATCGAGTTCGTAAAAAAGAATTTATGCCTGATCCAGAGATCACTGAGCTCGAAGAGGAATTTCAAGAAAAACTCGGTACGCGCGTGCATATAGACCGAAAAGATTTAGGCGGACAAATTAAAATCGATTTTTTCTCTACAGAAGATTTGCGTTCTATTTTAGATTTAATAAATAAAACAGCAGAAGGTAAAAATACTAATTTACTGGATAGATATATTGCGGATTCAACGTTCAAGGTAGAAGGAGAAGAAAATAGTACTTTAAGTGTTGATGGAATGCCTGTTGATGACCGTACAAAAGAAGATATAAAAAAAGACGAAGATGACTTGTATAATGTCTCAAATTTTAGTTTGTAAAAAATCAAAAACCAAAATTTTTGATTTTTTTACCTTAACTTTTTCCGAAAGATTTTAACTTTGCGAGTAAACTATTTTTTTCTAGGTAAGATTTGATGTGCTTTTTCGCGATAGTTGTTTTGACATATTCGAGCCATTTATCAGAAGGATGAGAATCCTTTTTTTTGACTATTTCCTCCACATCTCCATTTTTTAATTTCGTAAATATCTGTGACATTTTGCCGTTTATTC
>JBBUBO010000019.1:0-11115 GCA_038058205.1 Patescibacteria group bacterium | reverse complement strand
CCAGCTCTTGCGCAAGCTGATGTCGGTATTGCGATGGGTACAGGCACGGATGTGGCTATCGAGTCTGCTGGTATTACACTACTCGGTGGAGACATTTCCAAATTGGTCAAAGCGATAAAACTTTCCAAAATAACAATGCGCGGAATTAAACAAAATCTTTTCTGGGCATTCATATATAATATAGTAGGCATACCTTTAGCGGCTGGAGCGTTCTATCCATTTTTCGGTTGGTTACTTTCTCCGGTATTTGCCGGTTTTGCTATGGCTATGTCTAGTGTGTCAGTCGTGTCGAATTCATTACGTATAAAAAGTAAAAAGTTGTAAAATTATCAAAGGTCGATTTATTAATTTATGTGGTATAATGAATATATGTTTGGATATGGATACGGGTATAATGGAATGATGAGTGGGGGTTTTGGTTCTGTCGTCGCATTGTTGATGATAGTGAACCTAATCCTGCTCGCTGTTTGGTTATACAAACAAATTAATAAATAATATGAGTTTAAATAATACAAAATTATTTATAGGTTCTTTTATCTTACTTGCTTATATAGGCATAGGGGTTTTTGGCTTACTTCGCTTTAGTCATATGTCTGCTATTCCTATGGCAAATTGTCCTTATTCAGAGAATTCTTTCTCAGTGTGTGATAGTGGCTTTAATCACATAAACAATTGGCAACAGTTTTCCAATGTTACTTTTTCAGCTGTATTTATGTTTAGCTTTTTAATTTTGGGGTTAGTTTTGTACTTTTTTGGTAAACAAAATTTTCTCAACTATCAGCATCAGTTTTTTAGCCGATGGCGATATTATTTAGATAATAAGAAATTATATTTTTTTAGAGAAAAGATAATTAAATGGCTATCGTTTTTTGAAAACAGTCCTTCTTTTGCATACGTGAGGCATAGCTAAACTATTTTGTCGTAAAATTTTTAGTTATGTCTTTAAAATCCCCATAAGGGATTTTTTACTATTTTAATTCTTAATCTTATGAACAAACAAACAGTAGTATCGTTAATTGTAATTATTCTAGGTGTGATTGGTTTAGTCTGGTGGAGCAAGTCAGTAGATAATAAAACGCTAAGTAGCGCGACAGAAACAAAATCGTATCCAGCGAGGATAGGAAACGAGGCGGGAATACTAACCGCCAAGGAAACTTTCTACGATTTCGGACAGATAGCGATGAAAGACGGCAATGTTAGTAAAGTCTTCAGGGTCACAAATTCAGGAACCGCAGATGTTAATCTGACGGATGTTAGTACTTCCTGCATGTGTACTGCAGCATATATTCTAAGAGATGATGGCAGCAAGCTCGGACCATTCGGCATGCCTGGGCATGGAGGAACGGGCGGTATGCCAGGGCACGGTAATGGTAAGGCGGGGGAAATAATTCTCGCCGGAGAGTCTCGCGACATTGAAGTCGTTTATGACCCAAATGCACATGGGCCTACTGGAGTTGGGATAATTGATAGATTTATTTATCTTGAGGACGAAAATGGGAATAAACTTCAGTTTGAGATCAAAGCAAATGTAACTCCGTAATAATATGAAAAAATTTATTATTACAATCAGTATCGTATTAGTGGTCATGCTCGGTATCATTATTCTGAAAAACAGCTCAGCAACTTCTGAAATTATTTGGAGTTTGAGTAAACAAGGCGCATGGCTTTTGCCGCTTGTCTTTATATCCGCGATTCTGGACAGTGTGCATCCCTGCTCTTTCTCAATTCTTCTCATCACGATTGCTTTTCTTTTTGGAATGCAATTGACTCGAGAAAAAATTCTTAAATTAGGGGGGACATACATTATCGGAATATTCACGGCGTATTTCTTGATTGGGCTTGGAATACTGAAAGTTCTGCATCTCTTCAATACTCCTCATTTTATGGGGAAATTAGGGGCGACACTCCTTATAACTTTTGGGGTATTTAATCTTATTGGCCGTTTCTTCCCGGCTTTTCCAATAAAATTAAAAATTCCAGGAGTAGCTCATAGCGCAATGGGAAAATTGATGGACAAGGCTTCATTTCCGGCTGTATTCGGTCTCGGATTGCTTGTCGGTATTTGTCAATTCCCGTGCATGGGCGGACCATACTTGATGGTTATTGGGCTCTTGCGTGATCAAGTGACATATATGAGTGGTTTTGGTTATTTGCTACTTTATAATTTACTGCTTATTATTCCATTGGTCGTAGTGTTGTTTATATCTGCGGATAAATTATTGGTAGATAAAATGCAAATCTGGAAAAGAGATAATATGCGCGGGTTAAAACTTTGGGCCGGAATAATCATGATTATTCTTGGTGTTATAATATTATTCATTTAATTTAAAATTATGGAAAAAGAAAAAATTGAAGATAAAATAATAAGAAAAAATAGTCCATATGCTACACCGATATCTATCATCATCGTTGGGACTATGATTTCTTCGGCTGTTTTTTATGGCTTGAAAAATCCCATAGATAGAACATCTATTACACAAAATGCGCAGATTTCTACACTTGAAGAATCTGTCATTCCAGTGGAGGGCGTAGTGTTTCCGGTAATATGGGGAAATTTGGGAATACAATTAGTAAATAGTGGAGTGATTGATGCAACTAAATTTAAAGCTATTTACGAACAAAGGGGAGCATTCTCAGATGAATACAAAAAATTACTTTTCGGAGATAATAACGGTAAAATAAAAATTACTAATGAAAATTCTGGTTACATATTAAATCTACTCTGGGCATTTGGTCTGGCTAATAAAAATCCTATCTTAGAAACAGGTGAGATGGTGGATCCTAAATATGGCGGAGCAGGAAATTTTGCTTCTACTGGTGGTTGGACAATTTCCAAAAGCAGTCCGATGGATCATTATAGTCGTCATTCACTCGTTGTATTGACAGAAGAACAACAAATTCTCGTAGAAAAAATATCACGCGGAGTTTTTAGACCATGTTGTGGAAATTCTACTCATTTTCCTGATTGCAATCATGGTATGGCAATGCTTGGTTTGTTGGAACTTATGGCTTCACAAGGTGTAAGTGAACAAGATATGTGGAAGACAGCTTTAATAGTGAATTCATATTGGTTTCCAGATACATATATAACACTTGCGACTTATATGAAAAATAAAGGTGTTGATTGGAAAGATGTAAATCCAGAAGAAATGCTCAGCGCTACTTATTCTAGCGCGCAAGGTTATGCAAAAATTTCTTCTCAAGTTATTTCTCCAGAACATAAACAACAAGGAGGAGGTGGTTGTGGAGTTGATACTGGAACACCAGCACCTGCTCCACAAAGACAGCAAAATGGATGCGGCGTTGACGCTGGACAACCAGCCCTCGTTCCGCAAAGACAACAAGGTGGTTGTGGAATATAATTATTAGTAATAAAAAATTTATGACAACAGATAAAAAAGTTATTGTAGGAATAGTGGCATTAACAATACTTATCATTGTTGGTGGTGTGTGGTTGTCTGGTAATAAAAGTGCTAAAAATAATGAGAAACTTAGCAAAGTCATGATGGGAGAAAAAATCCCAGATCAGGGTGGGGAGCATGTTGCTAAGGGGACACCACATATTGCGTACAATTCTAATCCACCGACGTCCGGTCCACATTGGGCGGGTGTCGCAGGTGGAGGTGTTAAAAATGAAATTGTTCCCGATGAGCTTGTTCTTCATAGTATGGAACATGGAGCAGTGGTTGTTTGGTATCGAGAAGATTTAGCTCAAAGTGATGTTGATAAAATTAAAGAAACATTTAATAATGCTTCTGGAAAAAAGATGATGTTAGCAAGGAAAGACTTAGATGTGCCAGTGGCGTTAACATCGTGGGGCTATCTTCTTAAGCTTCAAACTATCGATGAAGCAAAAATAAAAGAATTCATAGAAACAAATAATGACCGAGCGCCAGAAAAAGCCCCAGTATAAGAAAAGTTAAAAAAATATTATTAAAAATGTTAAAATAAACATATGGAATTTGATTACACTATAACCACAACGAAAACTTTTGACGAAGCAGTTCAAGGCGCGCAAGACGAGATTGCCAAAGCCGGTATGCGCGTTTTGTATGTTCACGATGTGCAAAAAACTTTGGACGAGAAGGGTTTTAAAAGAGAACCATTTAAAATCATTGAATTTTGTAGCGCAAAGTTTGCCAACGAGTTTCTAAACAAAGATATTAAAATCGGACTTTGTTTGCCGTGCAAAATAAATGTATATGTCAAAGACAGACAAACGTTTATTTCTGGCATGCGACCAATTATTCTGTCGCAATTCTTTCCGCAAGCAGATTTAGGCGAGAGACCAAAAGAAATTGATCAAATTATTCAAAATATTATCAATAGCGCAAAGTAATTTATGGAACATCTATCATTAAAGTCATATGGTTGGAAATGCGTTCTTGGATCCGAGGTTGTATATGTTCTTTGTGTGTTGGGCGGATTCTTACCACTTCGTAGCACCGCAGGCCTTGAACTTCATCATACGCTCTTTGAGACACTACCCGGTTTTACTTGGATAACTACTGGAAGTTTCATACTCGGTGCAGTCTATATGTTCATATTCGCTTGGATTTTCGCTTCCTATTTCGTATGGATGCACAATTCAAGTCTTATTAGTAAATAATTATTGAATAATAACTATGCATAATCACGATGGGAAAAATAGTAAATCAATGATGTGGATGATAATTCCGTGTCTCATCTTGTTAGGTGTTCTATTCTTTGCCGGAGGCAAGTTGTCTTCTGGATATCTCTGGCCAATTTTAATTGGTGTCTTTGTAGTCGCACATGTTTGGATGATGTTCAGAGGACACGGAGGGCGCAATGATACCGATACGGAAGATAAAATAGGCGAGGGCGCAACAAAACAAGCAGAAAAAAAAGATGGAAACAGTGAACACAAGGGTGGCGGATGTTGTCACTAAAAAACATTATGGAAAACTCTTATGGCCTTTGGCCACTTGTCATTATTAATTCGCTGGTCTTCATTATCTTTGCTTTTAGTTTTACTAAACCAAAGACTCTTCGCGACTGGCGATCATTCGGCGCATTCTCGGCATTCATTGTTGCTCTATTCACGGAAATGTATGGATTTCCTCTAACTATTTACCTCTTTTCCGGATGGCTCTCTACGAAATTTCCCGGTATTGATTTCTTTGCGCATAATTCGGGACATCTTTTTGAAGATTTCTTTGGTTGGGGTGGTGATCCTCATTTCGGACCTTTTCATATCGCAAGCTATATTCTGATCATTTATGGCTTCATGCTTCTTTCTAAAGCATGGAAAGTGCTTTATAAAGCTCAAAGTGAACATACCTTAGCCATTACTGGTCCCTATGCCCGCATCCGCCATCCGCAATATGTCGGCTTTATATTGATAATACTCGGATTTTTCTTGCAATGGCCGACGCTTCTCACTCTTATTATGTTTCCGATTCTTATGTGGATGTATACACGTCTTGCGCGAAGTGAAGAGAAAGAAGCTCAAAAAGAATTCGGAGCTCTGTGGGATGAATATGCGCAAAAAACTCCGGCCTTTATTCCCCATTTAATAAAAACTCCGAAATATATATCATAAATATATCATGACTAATAACACCATAAAATCAATCCTATATGGAATACTTGGAAGCTCTATTCTGCTCGGAATTTATTTTGCAATACTTACATTAGTTTCCGGCTGGAGTTTTGCCCAAAACCAGTTCGCAACCTATTGGTATTTTATCATCAGTTTGGTAGTGGGTTTCGGAATTCAGATTGCTTTATATCAATATATTAAAGGTTTAGTTCATAGTGGACGAGGCATGGGTAAAGTGGTTGGCGTATCCGGAACCACTTCCACCGTAGCGATGATTTCTTGTTGCGCTCATTATTTAGTAAACCTAGTACCTATTCTCGGAGTAACTGGACTCGTGAGTTTTGTCGCGCAGTATCAAGTTAAGTTATTTTGGGTAGGAATTTTCTTTAATGTCGCTGGTATTGTGTATATGGTAAGTAGAATTATTAAATTTAAAAAGCAACCATAAAAAACACAGTAATAACAATTTTATCAATAGTCGCATTTGTAGGAGGGTTTCTTGCTCTTTTTCTTAGTGGTCCAGTAGAAAAAAAGACACCAGTTACCAATCAAGCAATTCAACAAACAAATATAAAGAAAAATTTGGAATCAAAAACTGATGAACAAGCAAGTGTTACGGTAATTGTAACCCCGTCTGATGTTTCGTCTCAATCAAAAGAGTGGAAATTTGATGTTGTTATGGATACTCACTCTGTGGAGCTGGATCAAGATATGGTAAAGGTCGCTGTGCTTGTGGACGACAATGGAAAAAAATACAAACCATTGCGTTGGGAAGGCGGAGAGGCTGGAGGCCATCACAGAGAAGGGGTGCTTATTTTTACTCCGATTATACCGTATCCACAAGATATAAAATTAATTATAAGGGATATTACTAACATACAAAGATCATTTTCATGGATTATAATTGAAGAGTAATTTTATGGATACATCAACACATAATGATTATCACGATCATTCTTCGGAAAAACCAAACAAATATATTGTTATCATTATATTGGCGCTTTCGCTTGCCGGAATAATTTATTCATTTTCTTTAAAACCTATTGGAAAAGATGTAATCAGCGGTAAAGTTTTGAAAGTTTTGTCGGAAAAAGACACGACCCAGGATTTTGGCAAAAGGAACGAGATTGTTAAAGAACAGGAACTTTTGGTGGAAATTATGTCCGGAACGGAAAAAAAAGAAATAAATATTTTGAACGACTATAAACCAATGTCCAAGGGCGATAAAATATTTCTTAGAGAGTCGTTGTTTGGAGACAATGACTGGGATATGGTTAATATTTCAAGAATTTGGGAGTTAGTTATTTTGTTTATTTTCTTTATTATTTTAGTAATTTTAACTAGTGGTCTCAAAGGATTTTATTCATTAGTTGGTTTGCTTTTCAGTTTTACCGTAATTTTTGCATTTATAGTCCCACAAATACTAAATGGGGCTTCACCCGTTAATATAGGGATAGGTGGGGCTGCTTTAATTTTAATTCCTACCCTTTACTTATCTTACGGATTGAAAGCCATGATTAAAGAAAAGGTTGTACTTGCGGGTAATGAAAAACTCCTAATTGATAATAAAGTTGAGATTGGTAGCGCGAGAGAAATACTTGATCGTTTAGCAAGTGAGGGAAAGACTCTAAGTTTAATTGCTATAGATAATAAGCTGGCTGGAGTTGTCGCGGCTGCTGATACCATTAAATTTAATGCTAAAAAAGCAGTTTTGAAATTAAAAGAACTTGGCATTGAAGTTGCCATGATTACAGGAGACCATAAAGGAGTTGCCAAAGCCGTCGGTAAAGAATTAGGCATAGAAAGAATTTTCGCTGAAGTGTTGCCTGAAGATAAAGCGAAATATGTAAAAAAACTTCAAGAAGAAGGAAAATTTACAGCAATGGTTGGAGATGGAGTTAATGATGCTCCTGCTCTTGCCCAATCAGATGTAGGCATTGCCATTGGCGCAGGCACAGATGTTGCAATAGAAACAGCAAAAGTTGTTCTTATGAAGTCGGACCCACTGGATATACTTAGAGCGATAACATTAAGTAAGGCGACAGTTCGCAAAATGAAACAGAATCTTTTTTGGGCTTCAATCTATAATGTTCTTGCAATACCAATAGCTGGTGGAATTTTATATCCAAGTTTTGGTATTATGCTTCGTCCAGAATTTGCAGCTTTGCTCATGAGTATTTCATCAATTATAGTTGCAACGAACGCAGTGTTACTCAAGCGTGTCGAGAAAGATTTAGTCGCTGTGTGAGAATTTTTAATTAAAGATAGTAAAGTAATTGCGAAGTGTGATTTTTCGTGATAAATTATATAGATGATAAAAAAATACAAATTTCACGTTACTGGTACACATTGCGCATCATGTAAAATCTTGATTGAAGATGTTTTAGAAGAACAAGGTTTTATTAAAAATTCAAAAGTGGATTTAAAAAGAGAAATTGTGGAAGTGGAAACTGAACGAACATACACAACTCCAGAATTGGCAGAAATTTTAACGAAAGAATTAAAACCACATGGCTATGTTTTGTATGCGGAAAAAATAATTCAAGATAAGAAAGACAATGGAGTGATTTGGACGGCAATACCCGTCGGTCTAGTTTTTTTAATTTTATTTTTTCTCTTGCAAAGGTCAGGCATTTTAAATCTCGGCATTGGAGGGCAGATGACTCCGACGACTGGTTTTATTATTGGCATAATTGCTTCACTTTCTAGTTGTCTGGCTATTGTTGGAGGATTGGTCTTGTCACTTTCCGTAAAAGTGGCTAAAGATGAAAATGGTTCAGTCAAAAAACCATTCATTTTATTTCACATAAGTAGACTTTTTGGTTTTGTTATTTTGGGCGGAGTTTTGGGGTTGATAGGTGAGACGATAGGAATTAGTTTTACTTTTTCTGCAATTCTCGGACTCATCGCATCTCTTGTAATGATTTTACTCGGAATAAATTTGCTTGGGATTTTAAAAAAGGGAACTATAACTTTGCCAAGTAATATCTTTTCTTTTTTTAGAAAAGTAGAACACGCAACATGGGCACCGGTTTTGATCGGTGTTGGGACATTTTTCTTGCCCTGTGGTTTTACACAGTCAATGCAAATCGCGGCGCTCTCCAGTGGATCATTTATGTCTGGACTCTTAATAATGTCTGCTTTTGCTCTTGGAACCTTGCCGGTGCTTGCGCTACTCTCATTTGGTTCAGTATCATTTGCGCACGGAAAACACGCCACTCTTTTCTTTAAATCTGCTGGAGTTGTCGTGATAGGTTTTGGATTGTTCGCATTACTTGCCGGACTTGCTGGCCTCGGAATTATTAAACCATTATTTAGTATATAATTATTTTATGAACAAAACAGTTTCAATTATCATTACACTTGGCCTTCTCGTTGCTTTATTTATTATTTTTTCTGGAAATTCAACTTCGACAAATAATGATGTAAACCAAGTAGATTCGGGGCAAAATATTGAAATGAAAAATGGCATTCAGTACATCACCATCAAAACTGGCGGGGGATATTCTCCGAATATTTCTTCTGCCAAAGCCGGAATACCGACAAAATTAATTATGAAAACAAGTGGCTCTTTTGATTGTTCTTCAGCTCTCGTGATTCGTTCTATTAATTATCAACAGATGTTACCTCAAACAGGGGAGACGGAAATAGATCTAGGTATATCAAAGGCCGGCGCTCCAATTCAAGGAATTTGCGGAATGGGAATGTACAATTTTGTCGTGAACTTTAATTAAATGAAAAAAGTTTTAACAATACTATTTTTTATCCTAACGTTTTCTTTTTTAAGTGTTCCGTTGAAAGTTTTTGCGCAAAATACGACATCTCCGACTATAATCAATGCGCGAATTTTGCCAACTATTTGGTATTCGTCTCTTTTGGTAAAAGAAGGCGAGAGTATAAAAATTTACGCTGGTATTCAAAACAATTCCAGTGTTAATTTTGCCGGCACGGCTACTTTTTATGTGGACGATAAAGAATTATCACATACCACTTTTTCCTCAACGGCCAATAATCTAAAAGATATTTCAGCGTCTTGGCTGGCTATTCCCGGTAGACATAATGTTCAAGTAAAAATATCAACTTCTTTGCCCGCTGACAAAACCCTTGTTTCTTATGAGAGCGATAAATCAAATATAAATATCACTCCGAAAGTTATTATACCTATTTCTGATATAATTGAGGCGAAAGTTTTAAATACGGCTTCAGATGTGGTTTCCAAGACTGACAGTTTGGCGGATACTTTAGTAGATAAAATTGAAAGTTACAAAAAACCCGATAGGCAACCTGCCCGCCAATTGGCAGGCGGGGGCCTAGCGGAGAGTTCGGTTGATAAAAAAAATGGTAGTGTTCTCGGTGCCGAAACTGGTCCGGCTACGACTATGGGCTCTATCATAAAAAATATTAAAAATTACAATCCGCTCGATTTTTTGCGAAATTTCTTCTTGACTATTGCGTCTTTTTTAGTTAGAAACTGGAAGTGGAGTTTAGGTGGCCTAATAGTCTTATTTCTATTCTTCAAATTTTTTAGATAAAGATATATAATATAGGTATGTTTTATTGGCTTAAAAAACATTTTATACCGCATGCCGGCAATAATCATCGCCCGCATATATTACGCAACTTCAGCATTCGCACCATTATCACTCTCATTTTATTTTTTGAGTTGGTTCTTTTTTTATTGCCGATTTTTCTTCGATTAAATACGACAGGAGGCATGGCGGCGGTATTGCCAGCAGTTTTGACTGACCTGACAAATAAAGAAAGACAAACACAAAATCTCTCGACTTTTGCAGTGAATTCTCTTTTAAACAAAGCCGCTCTTTTGAAGGCAGAAGATATGGCGAGTAAAGGATACTTTGCGCACACTAGTCCAGAAGGGAAAACTCCTTGGTATTGGATAGAAAAAGTGGGTTATAAATATGAATATGCTGGAGAAAATTTGGCGATTGATTTTAGCGATTCAAAAGATGTGACAAAGGCTTGGATGAACAGCCCGACGCATAGAGCAAATATTGTAAAAAATAATTATACAGAAGTTGGCACAGGTGTCGCTAGTGGTATATTTGGAGGACAGAAAACAGTTTTCGTCGCTCAAGTGTATGCAAATCCTTTGATAGAAAAAGTACAAGTTCAGAGCATAAAAACTAACAATAAAATCTCAGCTAGGCAAGGCCTAGTCAAGACAAATGTTCTCGGCGCTGAGATTGCAGTAAGTTCAGAAATTCAAAATCCGACTTTTGTTCAGAAATTAATGGCTTCACCGCGCAATACTACAAACATAATTCTCTTTGCTATTTTTGGAATTATTTCTCTTGCGTTATTTTTGTATGTGGTGATAAAAATGCGTGGTCATCACAGGGATTTGATAACCAACGGACTTATCGTTCTCGCTCTAATCGGAGCAATTACGGCGGTGAATTATTACTGGAGTTATGGCAACATGACAACTACGCAAAGCTTGGATTATCAAAATACAAGGTGAGACCTTGTATTAGGTAAAATGACTTTTAGGGCTTATTTTGCTATATTTTCTTTATGTCTTTAAAGATAGG
>JBBUBO010000018.1:3819-4490 GCA_038058205.1 Patescibacteria group bacterium | reverse complement strand
TGACTGTAAATCACCCGCCTTCGGGCATCGTTGGTTCGAGTCCAACCCGGTGCACAGAATTATAATAAATCTTTTGTTTGCTTTTTATTTATATCTGTCCTAGAGTTTAGAAAAGTAGTTCACCGTCAACAAAACAATCATAGGCTAGCCAAAATGGCTGGTCTTAATTGAAAGGAAAAAGGATATGGCAAGGAATCTTACATCTAATGAGGCGGATCTGGCCTTGACGCTGTATGATGCTGGGTCTCTCTATCCATGGATGGGGGGTGTTTTGGATGTAGATACCATCGTTCGGGTTGGTGTGGTGATGCGCGAGTTTGCCGATCGCTTGTCGTTTCGATACCAGCGGGTGATCGGCTTCTCACGTTTTGGCTTATCATTTGCTCACGCATTCTCTTCCGCAGTTTTTTCCTACGGGGTGCCGATCTTGGCCTTCGGAGAGATCGGCCGTCAATCTCGAGGCCTAATCGGTGAATATTCTCCCGGAGAGAAAGTCTTGATGCTTGATGTCCATCCCAAGAAGAGTGTAGTGCCTAGCATTCCCAATACCATCAGGGACATCTACATTCTCAGGGAAGCTGGGTTAGCTACCTCGGGATCAGGCCTCTTATTCTTAGTGGAGGATGAGGAGTGTAGTGTTCCCAAGATTCGTGAAGAATTTCCGTTTCTGG
>JBBUBO010000018.1:0-3809 GCA_038058205.1 Patescibacteria group bacterium | reverse complement strand
CGTTTCTGGAAGTCCACACAATCTTCAGGAAAGAAGATGTAGACTGCCTAATTTCCAAAGGGCAGTAATGAGGACAACTGCAATCAACCTAAGCGCCCGAATTTTTCCAGAAAGGAGAACGGGCGCTTTAATTTTGTCTAGCAAATTTTATTTCTATAAGTTTGAGTATTCCTTTGTAGCCATCTCTCCATCTGATATGTTTGCCTTCGGCAAAACTGCGCGGGGTGTAGGTGATGGGTATTTCTAAAATTTTTATTTTCTTTTTTAAAATTTTTGCAGTTATTTCTGCTTCAATTTCAAAACCATTTGATTGTAGATTAAGTGACTGTATTAATTCGCGAGGCACTATTTTATAACAAGTATAAATATCCGACATTTTAGAGAAAAACAATATATTGCAAATAAATGATAATATTTTATTTCCCAGCCTGTTTAATATATATCCACTTTTGCCGTCTCTTTTGCCGTAAATTACAGATTTTTTTTCTATGGCTAATTGTGTAAGTTCAGCTAAATTTCTGGGATCGTATTCAAGGTCTGCATCTTGTATAACTATATAATTTCCCGTTGCTTTTTTGACACCACTTTGTATAGCTCGGCCTTTGCCGTAATTCGTCTCATGATGAATGGCAATAATATGAGGATCCGAAATTTTTGAAATAATCTCTCGCATTTTGTCTTTTGATCCATCGTTGACTAGAATTATTTCATAATCATTTTTACTTTGCGCGAATACTTTTTGCGTATTAAAAATTACTTCTTTTAAAGTTTTTTCCTCGTTATATATGGGAATGATGATTGATATTTGCATTTCTATTTTATTCCGAACATTTCTTTCGGCAGTTCATATTTTTTTATGACTTCTTTATTATCTTTATTACGATAAAGAAAGATAATGGTTTTGTCATCAACAAAGACTGGCGCCCAGAGAGGGTCCTTGATGCGAGTCACAAGAAATTTCTGCGCCCAAGGCGTATAATCCAGTCTATTGAAAAATATTGCATTAAATTTTTCTTTCGCTAATTCTGTATTCCATACTTTATTATCTTCTTGCATTGGTATATAAATATTTTGAAAAAATTCTTTTGGATAAGCTTCCGGTCTATTGTCCACAAAAACACGCTCTTTAGGATAAAGTCCAAAAATCATAAAACTACCAATATCGTAATTATTGAAAAAAGGTCCGTGAATACCAGTATTTTTTATAAATTGCATTGAGACGAGTTGTTCTTGATCAATACCGAGTCCAAAATTTCTGTTCCATGGAAGCTTGACAGAAAAATGAGTTATGGTTGTTCCGATAAGTACGACGAAAAATAATCCATATAAAATTTTTATCCATTCGGCGTCTATCTGAATTTTTATTTTCTCTTGCAATACTTTTTTAACAACAGTGATGTTGTAAATCAAGAGAGGCATAGAGACTAAAGCAAAAGCGGGAATATGGCGAATGCCCAGATATGCGAGTACTGCAAAAGCCATACTAATCCCCGCGAGAGCCCAAGGAAAATTATCTTTATGTTTTTTTATTACAAAAACAGAAGAGATTATAACAATTAAAAAGGTAATTTTATACCAAAGAAATTCAGGATTGATAAAAGAAATATTTTCCAAGAAACTGATCGATTGATTTTCCACGATTCTGTACCCATAATTTTGGAAAATAGTAAAAGGGTATAATGCACCTTTAATGCCGTATGGATTAACTAGCATTGCCAAGATGCTTGCCCCCAATACTAAACCTAACTTTTTAATTTTCTCTAAATTATTTTTTATTTTAAATAAATAACGCAAAATTAATTCTTCACCCAAAAACATTCCAATCAAAAATGGTCCGAAAATAAAATAAATGTGCGTATTGACCCAGACGAGTTCAACAAGGGGGAGGAGCCAAAGCATTTTGGGTGAAATTTTTCCTGCCCCGTAGGAAGCTTGCTTTCCTTCGGGGTCTTTGGAATATCTATATAGTATGTATATGAAAAATGCTAGAAAAAAATAACTCAATCCTTCAGGTCGGATTTCAGGCCGTCCAGCAATTAGGGGAATTAAAAAAATATTTATCGGGAGAATTACATTCAGATCAGTATCGTTCCACGTTGTCATTAGTGCAAAAATAAAAGCTCCCAAAATAAGTAGAAAGTAGACTAAAGACAAACCACTAAAACCTAAAATACTATAAATAAGATAAATTATAATACCACTACCCCAATGGTGATTAATGAAAGGGAAATCAGGATGAGTATAGGAAAATAAATTTGTGTAAAGAAGATCTGTTTTAGAAATACCGTATTCGGAGCTATGCAAAAAAACGTCACCATTTACAATATGTCGTCCGATGTCGGCTGTCGATAAGTCGATTTTGTAAAAAGAAAACAAAATCAAGAAAAAAGCAAGACCCAGACAAACTAATAAAAATTTCTTATTCATGCAGATTTCATTATACTATTTACTCATTTTAATAAAAAATTTGTTATTTTCTGTAAATGTGTTATTATATAAAGAAGCTCAGAAAGTTTTTTGGGCTATTTTTTATGGATCCCGTTAGAGATCCATAGAGTTAATTATTTCAATAAGTGTTAAATTATTATTGTGGTTGAATTTTTTACTAATTTTAATTGAGGTACGGAAATCTAAAGATTCCCTATCTCTAACGGGATGGAAATACGAAATATTGCAATTATTGCCCATGTAGACCACGGCAAGACGACTTTAACAGATGCCTTGATGAAACAAAATGGCGGATTTCAAGATGAGGGAACGTCTATGGATTCAAACGCTCTAGAAAAAGAGCGTGGTATTACTATTTATTCCAAAAATACTTCTATTTACTACAAAAATACGAAGATAAATATCGTAGATACTCCCGGGCACGCGGATTTTGGTTCGGAAGTAGAACGGGTTTTACGCGCGGTTGACTGTGTGCTTTTACTTGTGGATGCTGCCGAGGGGCCAATGCCTCAGACTAGATTTGTCTTGAAGAAATCTCTAGAACTCGGGCTCAAACCAATCGTCGTAATAAATAAAATAGATAAACCTGCGGCGAATATCGCGAAAGCACATGATGAAATTTTAGAATTATTTTTTGAACTGGGCGCGACAGAAGAACAAGCAAATTTTGAAACAGTGTATGCTATTGGGCGCGAAGGGAAGGCTTTCAGAAAAATGGGCGATGAATCTACAGATTTGTCTCCGCTCTTAGATGTAATTCTAGAAAAAGTTCCAGATGCAAGCGTCAGTCAAGGGGCATCCTTGACAAGCTTGTCAAGGATGCCCCTTGACTCCAGTAAAATGTCCGCGCAAGTTTTTAATCTGGGTTATGATAATTTTTTAGGCCGAATGGCTGTTGCCCGGATTTATTCTGGGGAAATGAACTCCGGCGGTCAGATTTTTGTCAAAGGGGAAAACGGCACAAGGTCCGGGAAAATCACCAAGCTTTTTTCTTTTGAGGGAATAAACAGGAAAGAAACAGACTCGGCAACATCTGGAGATATCGTGCTTTTGGCCGGCATTCCAGACATTTATATCGGAGAAACTATATGTGAAGATGAATCAGTGGAGCCTCTTCCACACATTGCTATAGATGAGCCTACTCTTTCGCTTAATTTTTTAGTGAACGATTCTCCATTTGCTGGCAAAGAAGGTAAATTTGTCACTTCTAGGCAGATAAAAGAAAGACTCGAAAAAGAACTCGAAATAAATGTCGGCTTGAAAGTTGATTTTTCCCAGGATCAAGGGAAAAACAGGACAGGACCTTCTTTCTTTAAAGTATACGGAAGAGGAGAGTTACATATAGCTATACTTTTAGAAAA
>JBBUBO010000017.1:0-2870 GCA_038058205.1 Patescibacteria group bacterium | reverse complement strand
TCTGGACTCAGTGATGAAGCAATGTATCCAAAAACAAATGTTCGCATGATAAAAGAAATTGTTGAGAGTGGCGGATGTCTAATTTCCGAATTTGAACCTGATTTCAAGGCGACTCAGTGGAGTTTCCCAATGCGAAATAGATTGATGGCAGGAATTTCTAAAGCCACACTTATTGTAGAAGCGCAAGAAAAGTCCGGCACACTCATCACTGCCCGTTTGACTACTGAATATAATAGAGATTTATTGGCCGTCCCTGGCTCGATATTTTCTCCAAATTCTAAAGGCACAAATAAATTACTGAGGCAAGGAGCAACACCTGTCACCTCCTCTGAAGAACTCCTCGAGGCGTTGGGCTTTGAACAGAAAAAAGAAGAAAAACAAGCAACACTCTTTTTAGATTTATCTCCTGAAGAAAAAATAGTGGTGAACTTATTGCGCGAACCAATGCCTCGAGATGATTTAATTCGTGCGATGAAAATTCCTACCCCTAAAGCAAATGCAATACTTTCAATTATGGAAATAAAGGAAATAATCAAAGAAGAACTCGGAGAAATTCGCTTAGCCTAAAAACCCCTTAAAAACCCTGTTCTGAGTTTTTATTTAGGATAATTTACGGTAATTTTGATGTTTTTTGACTTATCGGGAATAGAATTTCTCCAAATAGGACTGACTACTAAATCAGCTGAATCAATATTTGGATATTGTAACAATATTTGATTAAAATCTTGTTTTGATTTTCCTAAAAGTTCCCCCATTAATTTACCAGTGTCAAATTTCCAGACAATTTTCGTATTGCCGGACAAATTGAAATTAATATTTTTTGCATCTGCTAAAGAAATACTGTCTTTATTGGACAAAGAAAATTTTAGGTCTCTAATATTCGGCAAATACACATTACTGCCATCATATTTTTCAATATTGTTTTCCGCTATTTTTTTAGTTAATTTAATTTCGTTAAATAGAATGCCACTTAGGGTGCCTTTCATTTTTATAGATAAAACATTTTCTTGCGTAGAAGTCATTTCAACATTTTCTTCGCCAGTGTCGAGAAAAACCGCATCTTTAAATAAGATAAAACCGCTCGGAATTTGATCTGTCGCTTTTTCTAAAAGTTTTTTTTGTAGAGCAGTCTTTAATTCATTTATCACACTTGCCTTTTCATCATCAGAAATAACTGGGAACTTGCCCTGAAAGCCACCGGTTATCGCTCCCTTGCTTCGGGCATAAATCTTGGCATATTTCGGCGTATTCTTGAAACCAAAAATTTTGAAATCAATCGGAATGCTATTGTATTCTGGACCGGCGCTACTGCCATAAATACCCACTTCCACTGAACCCGGCTTACCGTCTTTGGTCATACCCGGAATAGTGACCTTCGTTTTTGTTTTATATATTTTTCCATTTGAACCTTCCAATCTCGTATCTATAGACAGAGATTGAGGAGCAGAACCAAAAGCATTGTAAATAATAGCATTGCCTTCGGCTTTTTGGAAAACATCTTTCATTTCAGTCGTCTCAATGTCTTTTCCCTCTTCTCCAGAAATAACCACCAGTTCAAAAGGTAAAACGGATTCATTTCCACCTTTTTCCGTAGATAAATTTTCATTCAAAACAATGTCTTGTATTTTAGGGTTTATTGTAATTGTCGCTTTAGAAAATAAAAAAGAAATGGCAAAGAAAAGAAAACTAGCAGAAATAAAAGCTACGAACCAAAGGGCATATCGAGTTTTTTTATTGTCATTTTTTACCGGCGATATTGCTCCAGGATAAAATTCTGCTATTTCTGCTTTGACAGGTTTTTCTACCCGCGTCCTCGTGCGTTTTATTTTTACCATGTCTTGTAATAAATTCTTTGGCATAATTATATCTTACCCGGTAGTGAAATTTTTTCAAAATTCTACTACTGGGTCTTATGTAAAAAACGGTTAATATAAATGGCATCAATCGTCAAAAACGGATCACGAGAGACCTCTCCTTCAAATACTGTCAAACCCTGAAACATTTGCGAACTCAAGACAATCACTTCAAATTTCGAATCGGTCAGGGTATATTGATTAAATTGTTCTGTTTTGATCATCTCGAAGAAAAAATCAACGAAATCTTTATCTATCGCCATATAAATAATCGGGGGAATAGAGATATCATGCGAAAGGTTGGCTAGAGATTCTTGGAATTTTTGCAACCAATCAGCTTTTAATTTATTGATAATTGGTTCAAGTTTTTTTACTATTAATGATTCAGCATGTCCGTCTTTGAAAAGAGAAATGGAAGATTTTGCCTCATCTAAACTATAATTTAAAGTAGAAGCAACTCCTCGAACGATAGAATTGTGTCCGAGTGGAAATGAAAAAGATTCGCGTAGGGTATTTTTCTTTACCATCGAAATGTCCGTTACTTCCCCACCGATATCTACCAGTAAAAAATCATCTTGATGCGAATACAAGTCTCGAATTACGGTAAAAAACGCCATCACAAATGAAGAAAAAATTATTTCTTTGAAATGAAAGTGTTGCGCAATCGTGTCTTCTATTTTCTTTAAAATTTTTTCCGGACTCATCGAAAAGAACACGGTCATCTCGAGTTCTCTGCCTTTTTGATTTAAAGGACTCACCGTTTCATAGCCATTCAACATTATTTTGATATTTTTTAATTCAATAATGCGAACAGAGTGTTCAGTATGCATATATTGCGCCAAGTGTTCCTCTTCGAAAAGATTGATTTCATTTTGAATTAGACTATCCGCTAATTTCGCGGTAAATGTGAAAAGAGTATTTTTCGCATAATTTATAATACGTGTTTGAGAAATATACCAAGGGGACGAAAGATTGCAGAAAATCTTGCTAGGCGCGCCAAATCCCGCTATATATGCT
>JBBUBO010000016.1:0-4476 GCA_038058205.1 Patescibacteria group bacterium | reverse complement strand
AAAATAATAAGCAAATGAATATATTTTAAAAAAAATTATTTATGAAAAAAACTAGACTATCTTTCAGTTCAATAAGTAAAGACCCCCTCGGACGTAGCCCCTTCGGCAGTAGACCTACGGACGAGTCGAACACTGAAACAAGAACAGACGTGGGGCGTCTGGAATCTAGACGTCCGACGTCTAGTAATACTACCCCCACAGGAGACAAATAAAGGTCGACCAAGAGTTCGACTATCAATATAGGAAAAAGCAATTCGGACCGGCTCGCAAATCCGCGCCGTTTAATTCAAAGAGTCAATCAAATGCTAACGGTAAAATACCTCCGATAGAGTCTGGCGTCGTGCGCGTCATACCGCTCGGCGGAGTCGAAGAAGTCGGCAAGAATATGACGGCCATTGAAATTGGTGACGACATTATTGTGATTGACGCAGGTATGCATTTCTCGACAGAAGCGACCCCCGGAGTGGACTATGTGATACCGAATACGACATACCTGGAAGAACGTAAGGAAAAAATTCGCGCGCTCATCATCACTCACGGACATCTAGACCATATCGGAGGCGTGCCCCTCGTCCTCTCACGTATTGGCAACCCGCCGGTCTATTCTCGCAAACTCTCTGTCCTCATGATGCGAAAACGGCAAGCAGAATTTCCACATTTGCCAAGAGTGGAAGAAAATATCGTGGAAAAAGACGAAACGATAACTTGTGGAAAAATAAAAATCAGGTTCTTTGGGGTAACGCATACCATCCCCGATAGCATGGGTATAATCATAGAAACGGAAAATGGTTGGATAGTGACTCCAGGTGATTATAAGCTCGATCAAATGGACGGCATTGTTTCCAAAGAAGAAGAAAAAGAATACTCTATTTTCGATAAAGCAAAAGTTCTCCTCCTTTTGACTGACTCCACCAACATCGAAAACGAGGGTTTTTCTCTACCGGAAGAAAAGGTGCACCGTGGTTTAGAAAATTTGATCCGAAAAGTAAATGGCCGGATGATTATCGCCGCTTTTGCTTCGCACATTACTCGCCTTGCGCATGTGGTCAAATTTGCTGAATCTTTAGGTAAAAAAATAGTGCTCGATGGACGCTCGATGAAAACGAACATCGAGGTGGCTATCGAAGCCGGACTCTTTACTCCCAAAAAAGGCACGATTATACCAATGGAAGAAGTAAATAATTATCCGCCGAATAAAATTGTTATTTTAATGACCGGCGCGCAAGGTGAAGAATTCGCTTCACTTAACCGTGCCGCCAATAAAACACATACGAAGTTTTCTTTACATGAAGGCGACACAATTATTCTTTCCGCCTCGATTATTCCCGGAAACGAATTGCAAGTACAGAAAATGAAAGACGGTTTGACCAGACAAGGAGTACGTATCATTAGTTATCGTACTGCTGGTGAAGATTTCGTTCATGCGACCGGTCATGGCAATCAAGAAGATATTAAATGGCTTCATCGCAAAATTCATCCAAAATTTTTCATTCCGATACATGGCTGGCACTCAATGCTCGTACGACACAAAGAACTCGCGATGGAGCTCGGTATGTCTGAAGAAAATGTCGTTGTGCCGGACAATGGTTCTATCATTGAGATATCGCCTGATGGACAAAAAATAACAGCTAGAAAAGAAAAAGCGCCGAGCGCCGCGATGATGGTGGACGGTACTTCTATCAGCGACACCCAGGACGTCGTCATCCGTGATCGTGTGATGCTCGCGCAAGATGGCATGTTTGTTATCATTGCATTGGTTGATCAAAAAACTGGAAAATTAAAAAAATCTCCGGACCTCATTTCGCGTGGTTTTGTTTACCTCAAAGAAAATCAAGAGCTCTTGCGTCAAGTCCGCATCATCATCAAAAAAGCAGTGGAGGATACAATGATGAGGGGTTCTGCTCGAGACAACGGCGGACAAATAGACTTCGACCATATCAAAGCAGAACTCGGAGAAACAGTTTCCAAATTTTTGTATCAAAAAACAGAAAAAAGGCCATTAGTTATACCCGTTATACTCAGTGTATAATAAATTAAGGAACTAGTCGCTAGTTGCTAGAACCTAGAAGCTAATTTATGAGTCATCATAGAAAAATAATATATTTGATAGGTTTTATTTTTTCTCTCTCCATAGCGTTAATGTCTTATATAAACTCGAGCTTTATTTCATCATTTTTAAATGAGAAATTTATCGGTACTATTTACGCTCTCGGCTCTATCTTTTCCATCCTTGCCTTGTTGATAGTCAATAAAGTGTTTAAAAAAATCGGTGGATATAGATTTTTATTAGGAGCGACGATACTCAATGCTTTGTCCATCTTATTGCTCGCTTTTGCCGATAATGTTTGGAAAGCCGAACTCTTTTTTGTTTTAACTTTTACTTTCAACATCTTAATCTTTTTTGCTTTAGACGAACTTTTAAAAATACTTTCCAAGGATTCAAACATGGGAAAAATCAGGGGAAGCTATTTAGCTTTATCAAACCTGGCTTGGATTTTGGCTCAACTCATCCTCGGCACATTTTTGGGTGGTTTTTCTTTTAAAATTATTTATCTAACAAGCTTTGTGGTGATGCTTATCGCTTTTGTCATATCTTATTTTTATCTTCGCAACACAGTAGAACCAAAATACGACGATGTAAATACGTCTAAATACATAAAAGAATTTTTGAAAAATAAAAATTTGTTTAGAGCTTATGTTCTTAGCTTGCTCTTGCAATTCTTTTATTCTTGGATGGTTATCTATACACCGATATATTTATCTATACATCTAGGATTTTCTTGGAAAGAAATCGGTATTATTTTCGCTATTATGCTTTTACCTTTCGTAATCATTCCTCTACCACTCGGAAAACATGCGGACAAAATAGGAGAAAGAAAAATGCTGATGTGGGGTTTTGGTATCGTATCATTCGCCACCTTTTCACTCTTTTTTATTCAAGCGCATCTCATATGGATCTGGGCCATAGCCTTGTTCTCTACCCGAATCGGCGCTGCAACCATCGAAATCATGACCGACGTTTATTTTTTAAAACATATCAAAATAGAAAATGAAGAATATTTGAGAGTTTATCGTACCGCTCCACCTGTGGCCTACATCATCGGACCCCTTTTTGCTTTTTTTGTTTTTCTTTTTATTCCCTCTTTTAATTTTATCTATTTAATTTTGAGCGCAATCATGCTCGGTGGAATTTATCTTTCTTCCACCATCAAAAAGAGCGATATTTAAGGAAAATCTTTATTTTATTTTTGTCTCCAGAGTTTCTACGCGAATTCTTAAATTTTCAACATTTCTTTCTTGTTTAATGTCTGTATGCATTAAACTAGACATCGTTTGTCTATACTCTCTCATTTCCTCTCTAAATGCTTGTATTTCTTTTAATATCAAAATAAAAGCTTTTTCATGTTGGTCGAGAATTTTTTTAAATTTACCTTCGGATACTTTAAATTTAATCTCGGTTACGTACTTTAATTCTTTCCTTTTTTTCATATATGTATTGTATAAAAATTGTTTTTAAAATGCAATTGAATTGTAAGACAAGGTTAAACCTTGTCCACATAGGGACAAAAAAAATAGCTAAAACATTATTAATTGTATTTTTTGTTGACATTATTTTTAGACTTGCTATACTATAAATACAAGTGCCTTCGGGCTCGCCTCCACAAGGAGGTAAACTGTATAGTTATAATATTATTCTATCATATACATAATGAAAAAATTTAATTTACAAAATATAGTTTGGAGAGAAGGGAAATATTATGTTTCTCAGTGTTTAAATGTTGATATTTCCAGTTTTGGTAAAACTAAAAAAGAATCACTTAAAAATTTAGGTGAGGCTTTGGATCTTTATTTTGAAGATATCAAAATTCCCAAAATACAAGAAGTAAAAAGCGCGGAGCTTGTGTCTTTGGCCTTTAACTATGCCTAAACTTTTATCTTCTAAACAAGTTGTAAAAGTTCTTGAAAATAATAATTTTATCTTTATTTCTCAAAGAGGAAGTCATTTAAAGTTTAGAAAAAATGGTACAGAAGCCAAGACTGTCATAGTTCCAACAGGCAAAAAAGAAATTCCAATAGGCACTCTCTACTCCATAATCAGACAATCTTCTTTATTAAAAGAAGATTTTGGTATTTAACTCACCACCACTTCTCTCATCACCTCAACTGCCGGATTACCGGCAACATCTAAGACATTGTAACGAATAGTGTAAGTGCCTGGGGTAGCTGTGTCTACGGTGCCGGTCGTTATGATGTTCGCAGTGATATCTCCATCTGTGTCATCTGATGCTGTAGCGCCTTGTTCTGTGTATGTATCACCGACTACCAGATTAATTGTTGCATCTCCTGTGAGAGTGATGACTGGAGGAGTAGAGTCTGAAGGAGATCCGCTACAGACTCCGCCGGTATCTATCCCCGTCTCGTCTTGATTTTGGATACCGTCAGAGCAGGTTTCCGCCGGCGTTCCTCCACTAGAAC
>JBBUBO010000015.1:0-3373 GCA_038058205.1 Patescibacteria group bacterium | reverse complement strand
ACTAAATTCAGCTACAGTACGGGAGAAGATAAAAAAGCAAAAATACTTGTTAAAATGAGTGGTCTGGCTATCGGCTATCGTTCAGTCGCGCTTCAATCTGATTTATTTGCCCAAAATAAAAACTTGATCGATCCTGTCTTTTCCAATCTGACGCTCGACGATAAAGGTAATGTGCTTTTTGATTTAGAATTTTCAGTCGATCCTTCTTTTGTTGATTACAAGCAATTACTTTTAACCCAAAACCCAATTTAATTTTATGATGCGATTTATCATGCCGATCATTTTAATAGGAATAGGAGTTGCGGTCCTTTTCGTATTTTCTGATCCTCTTTACAATGATGTTTTGCAATTACGCGCGCAAGTGGGGTCTTATGATGAAGCCCTAAACAATTCCAAAGCTCTGGAAAATGAACGAGATAAATTAACCGCAAAATATAATTCTATTAATCCGGAGAATCTGACCAAGCTCCAGAAATTTTTGCCGGAAAATATTAACAATATACGCTTGATTTTGGAAATAGAACAAATAGCAGCGCCTTATGCTATGTCTTTAAAAGATATTAAATACAATACAACTACCAATACTACAAATCCTACTGTTTTAGGGTTTAATCAAGGAGGTGCGGTGGCTGCTAAAAATTCACCTAAAGATTATGGAATTTGGGATTTAGAGTTTTCCACATCAGGCGCTTATAATAATTTCCTTAATTTTACCAAAGACCTAGAGAGCAATCTGCGTGTCGTTGATATTTCGTCGATTGAATTTTCGTCTAATGTCGGCACCCTACCTAATCCTGCGCTAAATGCCCCGACTGATATTTATAAATATAATTTCAAGATTAAGACTTACTGGCTAAAAAATTAAGATAATTTCGCCCGAGCTCAAAAAGCTTTAGGGCTGAAAAATTAAAAACAAATATAAATAAAATGTCCAAAATAAAAAACATTGCAATACTCGTAACTATCGTAGTTGTTCTTGTTTTAAGTTACATTTTTTTTATCAAACCATCCACAGACACAACCAATTTGATTTCAGCTACGCCAGTTTCTACGCCAGATATGCTCGCCAGAGCTGGGGATTCAACAGTTGCGCGAGATTTTTTAACCCTGCTTTTAAATGTTAAAAATATCAAACTAGACGATACTATTTTTTCGGATAAGGCATTTACAAGTTTGCGTGATTCGAGCATCACACTTACCACTGATGGCACTGAAGGCAGACCGAATCCCTTTGCTCCGCTTGGGGTTGATAATATTGCGCCAACAACACCTTTCACAATTTCTCCAGATATTTCTACTACTCCCACCACTCCAATAACCCCGACTCCTACCGTAAAAAAGCCTTAATTAATTATGAGTTTTTTAGAAGAGTTAGCTAAAGAAGGAATAATCGACAAAAGCCGAATCGGTGAAATTAAAACTCGCGCAGAAGAACAATATGGCGGGAACGTTGATTCCGTTTTAATCGAGTCCGGTATTCCAGAAGAAAAAATTCTTGAAACAAAAGGAAAGTATTTAAAAATGCCGGTTAAAAAAGTAAATTTGCAGGAGGCTTCTTTTGACGCGCTCCGATATATTTCAGAAGACTCCGCGATTCATTACCGTTTTGTTCCGATTAGATTGGAAAATGGAATATTGGAAGTGGGCGTGATTAACGGTGAAGACGTGCAGGCGATGGATGCGCTCCAATTTATTTCCTCCAAGCTTGGTATCCCTTTCAAGATTTTTTTAATTTCTATGAGCGATTACGAAAGTATCTTAGAAAGCTATAAAGGCATAGGTAGTCAAGTAGAAGAAGCGCTTGACGAACTGGATCAAGAAAACTTAGGTGATACCAAGAGCTTAAGTGATGAAAATCTAAATAAAGAACTTAAAAATATAAAAGAAGGCGAAGAGACAAAAATTACCGAAGATGCGCCAGTGGTTAAAATCGTTGCTGTTATTTTACGAAATGCTATTGAAGGCAATGCTTCGGACATACATAGAATATACCGGCGACAAAGTGAAAGTGCGTTTTCGTGTGGACGGCACGCTCCATACTAGTATTATTTTGCCACCAAATATTTTTAGCGAGATAGTCGCGCGTGTAAAGATTCTAGCAAAACTTCGTCTAGACGAGAAAAGGAAACCACAAGACGGGAGCTTTAGCGCCAGCATTGACGGGCGCAAGATTGATTTCCGTGTTTCCACTATGCCGGCGTATTATGGCGAGAAAGTAGCAATGCGTATTTTGGATTCAGAAAAAGGAGTCAAGCCTTTAGAGGAATTAGGTCTTTCAGAAACAAACCTTGGTTTAATCAAAGAAGCTCTTAAACGACCCTATGGTCTTGTTTTAATTACTGGTCCGACCGGATCAGGAAAGTCTACAACTCTGTATTCAATGATGAACGCACTTGACAAAGAAAAAAGCAATATCGTTTCTTTGGAAGATCCAGTAGAATATCATATGACTGACATCAATCAATCGCAAATGATGCCGGAGATTGGCTACAACTTCGCTTCCGGACTTCGTTCCATTCTGCGCCAGGATCCAGATGTGATCATGGTCGGAGAAATCCGCGATAAAGAAACGGCTCAGCTTGCTATTCAAGCGGCCTTGACTGGACATTTAGTTCTTTCTACATTGCATACCAACAACGCTATCGGCGCAGTCCCTCGTTTGGTGGATATGGGTGTGGACCCGTATTTAATTGCGCCGACTCTTATCTTATCTATCGCGCAACGTTTAGCCCGAATGACTTGCGCTTCTTCACGTAAGTTAGTGCCGATGGATGAAAGTATTAAACTACAAATCAACGATCAAATGAAAGACTTGCCACTTGAATTTAAGAAAGATTTTACAAATAGAAAAGATATGTATGACACGGTCCCTTCGAGTGAATGTCCTTCCGGCACCCGCGGCCGGATTGCTATTTTTGAAATGTTTAAAATAGACAAAGAAATGCAAGGCGTTATCTTGAAAAACCCTACACAGGGTGAAATCTATAAAATAGCTCGCAAAAAAGGGATGCTAATGATGCGTGAAGACGCGATGCTTAAAGCTGTCGAAGGTGTCATTCCCTTTACAGAAGTGTATAATTTTAGTAATGAAGGCGAGTAATGTGTGTTGTTTTTGCTATTTTAATAGTATAATAATCTATATATGGAAGGAGAAAAGAAGAAAATTTTAATAGTGGATGATGACAGTTTCCTTTTGGATATGTATGCGCTCAAATTCAGCCAGAATAATTTTGAAGTTTATACTGCCGAGAGCGCAATTCAAGTTTTAGAAAAATTTAAGAATGGACTTAATCCAGATGTTATTCTGCTCGATATCATTATGCCAGAGATGGACGGCTTTGAAATTTTAGAGAAAATAAACAATGAGAAATTG
>JBBUBO010000014.1:0-9211 GCA_038058205.1 Patescibacteria group bacterium | reverse complement strand
CAAATCACTTTCATTTGTTAATCGAACAAACTAAAGATATCCCAATTTCAAATTTAATATTAAAACTTTGTACAAGTTACTCTAAATATATTAATAAAAAATATAAAAGGGTCGGACATATTTTTCAAGACAAATTTAAAGCAGTACTTATAGAAAATAATCCTCAATTTATGTGGACATCTTCTTATATTCACATGAACACAGTAAAAGATAGAATAGTTAAGCATCCATCAGAATACATTTGGAGTAGTTATAGTGACTATGCTTTAGAAAGAAATCTTCCAATAATTACAAAAGATTTATTACTTGAAACATTTGAAGGTCAAAAAAACTTCATAGAACAAACCCTGAATTTTGATGTCAAAGGCGGGCTTTGACACGGAAAAATATTAAATTTTTTCTCTTTTATTATATAAAAAATCTAAGAAAAAATGAGCAATAAGACCAATACCTAAAAACATTAACGGGCGATAAAAAAGCAGAAAAGCAGAAAAAATACTAACCGCCTTCCACTGCTTATGTAAAAAATGAGTTTTAAATGAATTTCTTTTTGGATGATAAATAGGATTAGAAAACACATGGTCAAGATCAATTAAATTTGACCCTACTATCAACCCTAAATCTATATAATTTGGATTCAAATTTGTTGTATGTGGCAGTATTAAAAATACAACTAAGTTTGAAATAATATGTGTTTGGGTTGTCATAAATTATAGTGTCAAAGCCCGCCTTTGACATAATTATATACAAGCGAGAGACGCAATGCCATCCCCAGCTCGCAGTCGCATGATAGTCACTCCTTGAGTCTGACGTCCGAGAGAAGAAATATCTTTGAGTGCCGTGCGAATAACTTGCCCTTTTTTAGACATTGCAATAAGTTCTATTTCTTCACCGGTCAAAACCTTCGCCACGATAAGTTGTCCTGTTTTGGAAGTCACTTTTGCAGTTTTAACTCCTGAACCGCCACGTTTTTGAACTTTGTATTCTTTAATATCTGTCTTTTTACCAAAACCGTGCGCGCTCATTGTGAGGAATGCGCCAGTTTTTTGTTCTTTTTTAATGACACCCACACTGATAACAGCATCGCCCTTGCCGAGCTTGATTCCGCTCACTCCTCCGGCCGTTCGGCCCATTTCACGCACATCAGACTCTTTAAACCGGATTGATTGTCCCTGTGCTGTAGCTATCATCACTTCATCTCCTTTACCAGTCATCAATGCTGAAATGAGTTGATCATCTTTGTCTAGGCGAATTGCAATAATTCCACTTCGGCGAACATCTTTAAAAGAAGCTGAAGTCATTTTTTTTGCCGTACCATTTTTTGTTACGAGCATCAGTGAGCTGGAAGATTCACCGAGGTCTTTCGGCATTGCTAAAATCGAAGTAACTTTTTCGTTAGTGGAAAGAGCTAAAAAATTCATGATGGACTTTCCTCGAGTTGCGCGACGAGCCTCTGGAATGTCGTACATTTTCATTTGATAAACTTTACCGAGGTTCGTAAAGAATAAAAGATTACTGTGTGTTGAACCAGAAACAAGCATCGTCACAAAATCTTCTTCTTTCGTTTCGAGATCGATCACCCCAACACCTCCACGTTTTTGTGAATGATATTCCGAAGGATCAGTACATTTGACATATCCGCCGGCAGTGAGCACGAGCATTGTTTCTTTATCCGGTACCAAGTCTTCGTCAGAAATTTCTTTCACTCCGCCTTTGATTATTTTAGTCCTTCTTTCATCAGTATATTTAGCGCGGATTTCTGCTAATTCCCCTGCTATCGTTTTCAATATCTTTTTCGGGCTGGTTAAAAGCTCCTGCATCTCTGCGATGAATTTTTGTTTTTCTTTGAGCTCATCCTCCACTATTTGTCTCTCCAGCCCAGCGAGCTTGGACAACTTCATTTCCAAAATGGCTGTCGCCTGTAAGTCTGAAAACTTAAATTCTTTCATCAAATTCACCTTCGCGATAACTGAAGTTTTAGAAGCGCGAATAATAGTAATGACGCGATCTATCTTGTCTAACGCTTTTTTTAAACCGAGCAAAATGTGTTCACGCTCCTCTGCCCTACGCAAATCATAAACAGATCTTCTTTTAACTATTTCTTTACGATGTAAAACAAATTGCTCCAAGATAGACTTGAGTGATAGAGTTTGTGGTACACCGTCCACCAATGCAACAATATTGAAATTGAAATTCGATTCGAGTTGAGTATTTTTGTAGATATAATTCAAAACTTTTTCCGGAAAAGCGTTGTTCTTTAGATCTATCACAATGCGAATATCTCTCGTCGATTCATCACGCAAACCTTTTATGCCTTCGAGCTTTTTTTCTTGTACAAGCTCGGCTATCGCCATTATTAGATTTGCTTTATTCACCCGAAAAGGAATAGAAGTGATGACAATTTGAGCATTGCCATTTTTATCTTCGGTTATTTCCGCTTCACCGCGAGTAACGACTCCACCACGGCCTCCGGAATATGCATGAAGCATGTCTTTATATCCATAAGCAATACCACCCGTCGGAAAATCTGGACCTTTGATAAATTGCATCAAGTCTTCTGTAGTCGCATCTTCATTTTCTATCAAAGCTATCGTTGCATCGAGCACCTCTCCTAAATTATGTGGGGGAATATTTGTCGCCATACCGACAGCGATGCCGAGAGTTCCATTTAGGAGGAGCGCTGGCACAGATGACGGAAAAACTGTCGGCTCTTTGCGTGTCTGATCATAATTTGGACGGAAGTCTACCGTCTCTTTTTCCAAATCGCGTAAAAGTTCACTAGAAATCTTGGACATTTTTGCTTCGGTATAACGCATCGCCGCCGCATTGTCTCCATCGATCGAGCCGAAGTTTCCTTGTCCTAAAATAAATGGGTAACGATAAGAAAATTCTTGCGCCATACCCACCATCGAGTCGTAAACAGCCACGTCCCCGTGCGGATGATATTTTCCGAGCACATCTCCGACGACAGCCGCCGACTTCCTGAAACGCGCTGAAGAAGTGAGCCCCATTTCATGCATCGCAAAAAGTATTCGACGATGCACTGGCTTGAGTCCATCACGAACGTCCGGCAAAGCACGAGAAGTGATGACAGACATCGCGTATGCCAAATACGACTCTTTCATTTCAGCCACGACATCAACACCGAGAATTCTGTCTCTTGTCTCTCCTTCTTCGTTATTCATTTCTGCTGTTTTTTTCGTCATACGAATTATAAAAATTTATTGCTGATTTTCTGAATTGGAAATACTATAATATCCATTTGCCATATTGTCTTTTAATGCAGAAAGGGGTTTGAGATCATTGCTGGCTTTTAATTTTGTGTCGGGATTCGTTAAATTCACGCCAAGAGAATAAACCCAAAGCAAAATCAAAACAATACCCAAAACGATAGTCAGTATATGTAAAATGTGTCTTTTAATGTGCTCCGGTTGTCTTCGAACGTGATGAATAATTCTTTTCATAATTATTTAAGAGACAGCGCCTAAGGCGCTGTCTCTTATGTTACTTTTAAAACGACCACTTCCCCTTCCTTTTTTTCTAAATCTTTTAATTTGAGCGTCAACTTGTCCACGACTTCCGCTTTTTCTTCGGCTGTTTCTTTTAAAAATGTTTTAAGCGAGCTATCGTCATAGTCCATCGGGATGATCATTTTCGGCTCGAGCGACAATGCGAGCTTGGATGCGAATTTGGGGTCGAGTACATCTTTCCCCCCAATCGGCACAAAGAGAATATCCGGACTGCCGAGCGCTTCGCGTGTTTCTTTAGAAAATTCCGTATCAGCCAAAGCTCCCAAAAATACTATATTTATATTATCTACTAAAAAAGTATAAATAGTATTGATATATTTTTTACCTCCGATATTTGCATTAGACAAAACTCCTTTAATAAAAATCTTTTTTATTTCATAATCTCCAGGTCCAGTAATAGCAAATGGTGAACGGTCTCCGTGGGAGAGCTGGTCTAGACCGTTGTAGTCTGGATGGTTTGTAGTGATGAGCGCGATGTCTGCGCCAAAGTGCGCATTTATGCCTGTTTTAGAGGTTTTACTGACGGGATTAAAAGAGAGGACCAAGTCCCCTTGTTGTATTTTGAAAAATTGTTTTCCGAAATATGTGATTATCATTCTATATATTATAGCATAAAAACGAGAGAAATACACCTCACCCCCAGCCCCTCTCCTTAATAAGGAGAGGGGTGCCGAAGGCGGAGTGAGGTTGCATTTTAAGAATTTTATAGTACACTAAGAAGTATTAAAAACAGCAGATTTAGGGTAACCCTATGCGACACGAGTCAACTAGAACCTAGACCTTATATCCGCTTTTATGCGGATTTTTCAATTTTATGGTTAAAAAAACAGAAGTGGTTGTGGACGAAAATTTAAAAGAAAACTTAGTTTTAAATTCTATTGTGAGTCGCAGTGTGAACAGGCCGGAAGTCGATTCATTGGTTGAGGGTTCGGTTATTAGTGTTGAAAAATCATCTGTCTATGTTGACCTTTCACCTTTCGGCACAGGTATTATTTACGGCCGTGAATTTATTAATGCGAAAGACATTATCAAAAAGATCAGCGCTGGAGACATCATCAAAGCTAAAATCGTCGAAGTAGAAAATGAAGATGGTTATGTAGAACTTTCTCTAAAAGAAGCCAAACAGGCGCTCGCTTGGAATGAAGCAGAAAAGGCAATCAAAGAAAAAATAATAATGAGCTTGGAAATAAAAGACGCCAATAAAGGCGGGCTCATTTTGGAGTGGCAAGGCATTCAAGGTTTCTTGCCCGCTTCCCAGCTTAAAGCTGAACACTATCCGCGCGTGCTTGATTCCGATAAAGATAAAATATTGAAAGAATTAAAAAAGCTCGTCGGTCAAAATATTTCTGTTATGATTATATCCACTTTACCAAAAGAAGGTAAGTTGATTTTCTCGGAAAAAAACAACAATCCGGAAGAAAAAAAAGAAATCTTGAGCAAGTATACTGTCGGTGAAGATTTGGAATGTACTATTGCCGGTATTGTGGACTTTGGAGTTTTCCTGAAATTAGAAGACGGACTCGAAGGACTCGTGCACATCTCTGAGCTTGATTGGGGGCTGGTAGAAGACCCTCGAGCAATGTTTAAAGTAGGCGAAAAAATACGCGCGCGAGTTATAGAAATAAAAGATGGCAAGATTTCCCTCTCTATTAAAACTCTCAAGGAAAATCCTTGGAAAGAATTTGAGGGTAAATTGAAAAAGGGCGACATCATTAAGGGTGTTGTCATCAAGTATAACAAACACGGCGCGTTAGTATCTCTAAAAGAAGGCGTGGCTGGGCTTGTGCACAATTCCACTTTTCCTTCCGAATCCTCACTCCGCGCCAAATTAGAACTTGGAAAAACTTATAATTTCCAGATTACTTTATTCGAACCAAAAGATCAAAAGATGACTTTAATTTACCTCGAGTAGATAGAAAAAAACAAGGTTTTTAGAAAATTAAGAAATCAATTTCCATCCAGACACGCATATTTTTCTGCTGAAAAATTGCTGTTCTCGGCTCGCCAGCCTACGAAAGTCTGGCTGTAAATTATTTCTTGATTTTTTGTTAACTACTAAGTATTCATATCTACTGGAACAACATCTGCATCTCCGATAGTTTTCATAATAGACATAACTTGCGGTACATAATTTGGAACGATTGAAGGCGGATTGTAGGCGCGTAAGATTTGCTTAGTTGTTTTGTTATTATAGTGTCTTTCGGTATTTGGGTTATTACCTCCTAAATTCCAAGCGACGACTTCGATGGACTCTCCAATTGATTTAAAACCAATCTTGCAAGAGCCCCAACCGAATGCATTGTTTTTTACTCGATTGCAATCATTCTTTCCACCCGTTGATTCTCGGATAGCAATCGCCGGCAATAAACGCCAGTCGAGATTATTCTTTTCCGCCTCTAGAACCATTTTCATACCCGTACCATGAAGAGGCATATCTTTAGATTTAAAATAAGCATCGATAGCCTCGGCCTTTATTTCTCTAGCCTTTTGCAAGGCAATGTCCACGTTATTTTTAATTTCTATATTAAATTTTTCTACTAAAACATTTGAGACAATCCCAGTGTTCTCTATACCTCCTAATGAGATAGACATACTCATAACGGGTAAAAGAATCAAGGACTGAACAAACTGCACTAAATTATTTTTTTTCATAATGTAGCGGTTTTGCTCCGCCAAACTCCATATCGAATGTTTTAAACTTTTCAGCTTAAAACTAAAAACCCTTATTAAATAGGCTTGCACCTATACAATAAGGATATACCCAAATATTAGCATATCCTGATTAAAAAGTCAATAGTTAGACAACGTTTTCTCAGTATGTCAAATACAAAATACCTTGTAAAATAAAGATATTTTGGAATACACTCATTGACAGATATAGTTAAAAATTGAGCAATTTGAGGCCTGTGGATATTTGCAAAGAATATAGAAAGAAAGTAGTATGAACAAATGCCCCAAAATCCCAAGGAAAGCTTAAAAAACGAGATTTTTGAGACAGTAGAGACTCTAAAAAATGCAGGAAAAGACAGGTTGAGCACCTGTATAGAGCAAAACTGGAGCAAGACTATTCTCACCTATTCTAAAAAACTCAACACATGGAAACCAGCTCGCGAGATAGAGCCAGAACTTTTGTCGGCTTTTAATAAAGAACTGGCAAGGCTAGAGATAAAAAGTGGAGTGAGAATTAAAATCTTAGATAACATAAAGAAGAAAAGAATCCTGCAAACTGCTCCACATTTAGGCGTGACAGAGAGCCCACGCATGTTTTGCATCAACTGGCTCGGAAGCTTGGCTGTAATGGAAAAAGATTTTTATATAGTAGGAATGTTTTCTGGTATCCCCTTTTCAAATCGTTCTCGCCCAGGAAGAATCAATAGCAAAAAAGATCCAAGAAATTTATTTCCCAGTAACCTGCAAGATGGTTTAGTTTATCGTAGTGTTATCCCAGAAAAATTAATTGAGTCTATAAATAGTTTACCAAACTCAATGAAAATTTTTATGTCAAAGATGCCCTTTGACATAGGGAGTTCTTACACCAAATGGGCACTTCAAACTTGTCAAAACATTGAAAGAAAAGTTTTAAAAAAGAAAAATCTGGTTTATCTAGACATCAATGAAGTAGTCACAAATTATCTTATACAAGTTCTAGAAAAAAAAGACCATATTTTTTACAAGATATTCTTTGACTTCAAAACTCGCGCAGAATTTATGAAGGCTTTCCCAAATGAAATAATGTTTTACTCCCCTTTCCAAGATGGCAAATACGAACAAATGGAAAATATAACTTTTTCTGGAAACAAATTAAAGGGCAAACATAAAAAAATTAATTTAGATAACTCGATAGAATTAATAAAAGAATTAGAAGATGGCCGGCTATGTCCCGCGCTTATCACTGGCTTCTTAGCTCTCGCCTTTTTAAATGAATTCAAGTGTCTCGGATCTTTCGCCCAAGTAGAATATTTGCCGGTTTATCAAAAGAAACTTGCTAACCTAAAATTTTTAAAAGACTATAATATCTTAAAAACGCCGACAGCAAATCTCACCACCGGAGTCTTCCCTTTTAATACTGAACTCTATCCAATAGATATAATAATGGGAGGAAAATTTACACCTAATAAAAATACTTCATTTGGAGAATTACTAATGCCAATGAAGCATATATTATTAGAAAGTTATTTTACCGGTAGTGAAAGAAAAAATGACAAAAAATAATAAAATACATTTAATAGGTATTTGCGGAGCTGGGATGTCCGCTCTTGCCGTACTATATAAAGAAGCTGGTTATACAGTCTCTGGTTCGGATCATGGTTTTTATGAGCCTATTTTAGGCTATCTCAAAAAAAATAAAATAAATTTTTATAAAAAATACGCTAAAAAAAATATCCCGAAAGATATCAGTTTAATAGTTATCGGCAAACACGCCAAGCTCACAAGAGAAGAAAACGAAGAAGTGAAGCAAGCTTTTGCTCTGCAGAAAAAAGGAGTAGAAATAAAATCTTTACCTGAAACTTTGGCTATGCTTTCAAAAGAAAAAGAAAACATCGTCGTGGCTGGCAGTTATGGTAAGTCCACTTGTTCTGCGCTCCTAGCTTGGTGCCTGATGCAAAACAAAAAAAACCCTTCGTATTTCATTGGCGCAGTGCCAATAGATTTTTCTCAATCTTCACATCTCGGAAATGGCAAAGAATTTATTTTAGAGGGTGATGAATACCCTTCATCAAATTGGGACAACACTTCTAAATTTTTACATTTTAATCCGTCTGCTGTTTTGCTTACCTCTGCTGAGCATGACCATATAAATGTTTTCCCAACGGAAAAATCTTATAAAGAGCCCTACAAACGCCTCGTCGCTAAAATTCCAAAAGACGGTCTTTTGGTTTTTAATAAAGAAGCAAAAAATAATAAAGAACTAGCCAAATACGCTAAAAGTAAAAAAGTCAGTTATGCATTGAGTGGAAAAAAGCAAATAGACTGGCATGCAGAAAATATTAAATATAGCCTAGAGACTTCTTTTATGTTGATGAATAAAGGTAAAAAAATCACACAAATCAAAACGAAACTTTTGGGCAATCATAATATTGAAAATATTATCGGCTGTGGAGCTTTGCTTTTAGAAAAAAAAATCATCACCGCAACGCAATTTGCAAAAGCTGTCACGAATTTTAACGGCATAAAAAGACGTATCGAATTAATCTCTAAAAAGTCCGACATTCCTGTGTATGAAGGTTTTGGTTCATCTTATGAAAAAACAAAAGTTATTTTTGATGCTTTAACTCTACATTTTCCAAAGAAAAGAATCGTAGCTATTTTTGAACCGCATACTTTTTCTTGGCGCAACCGTGGCGCTATTAAATGGTATAAAGACATTTTTGATGGAGTTTCTGAAGTCATCTTACTGCCTCCACCAAAAGCTGGAAAAAAGACACATGATCAATTAAGCTTTGATGAAATCTATAAAACAATACAAAACAATGTGCCAACACACAAAGCCAATACAGAAAAAGAAGCTCTAGTCATAATCAAAAAAATAATAAAAAAAGGCGACCTCATAGCCCTCATCTCTTCTGGTTCACTTTTAGGACTTACTAAATCCATTCCTAAAATCGTTGAGGCGTAACTTTTTTTAGGGGTTTTGAGCGCGACGGCGCGAAAACTTCAGGATTTTTTAAGCTTCAAAAAAT
>JBBUBO010000013.1:0-2275 GCA_038058205.1 Patescibacteria group bacterium | reverse complement strand
ACATCGCAAACTCCGCAAGCTCGCATTCTATCCATTGAACTATGAGGGCAAAATCAAACGTAACAATACCAGACTAGCAGTTTTCAGTCCAGAATACAAATCAAAATTGACTTTTACCTAAAAAATTATATAATAAAAAAATGTTGCATAAATTAGATAAAAAGAAATATTTTAAAAAAGCCGGTTTTTTAGTGGTTATATTAAGTCTTTTATTCTTCAATACTACTCCTAGCTATGCGCAATATCGTGTTTACGGAGGTTATGTTAGCCAAGGTACCGATAATGACAACTTTACTCAGCCGACTATCACCACAACGAATGCAACAAACGTAACGCCCACAACTGCAACGTTGAACGCTTTAATGAATGGCAGTAGTGTCTATAATACTTACAATTTATCTACCTGGTTTGATTATGGAACCACTATTAATCTCGGCATTTCTAGTTCAGGATATTCTGCTAATTTCGGATACGCCAGTTTTATTTCCAACATTTCAGGACTTACTCCAAACACTGTCTATTATTTCCGAGCAATGGCTCAAAGTTCAAAAGGGATTACCTATGGAGGAATTAATTCTTTTAGAACCACCATCCCGCCGATACCGACAGTGAACACAAACAATACTAATACTTTTAACACTGTAAATACTTATACTCCCCCTACACCACCTAAAGCCACAATCACAAAAACTCCAGCCACTTCAAAATCAGAAGTAACCGTCAAAGAAGTAAAAGATCAAAAACAAAATACAAATACTTCTGCTAACTCTTTTTTACCAATAACTATTTTGGGTTGGATCCTTTTGATTATTTTAATTTTAATTTTAATACTGACAATCAAACATCTACATCTTAAATTCACAGATAAGAAATAGTATGAGTAAATGCGTTACGGCAACTCTATGCGAATCAATAAATACCTAGCTGATCAAAAAATCTCCACAAGAAGAGGCGCCGATGAACTTATAAAAAATAAGAAGGTTTTTATTAATGGTAAATTGGCACTCCTCGGTAGCCAAGTAAATGAAACAGATAAAATAGAAGTTCGTGGCGCAGAAAAAAAAGAATATTTGTATTTTGCCTATAATAAACCAATTGGCATTGAAACAGATTCTCCTCGTGAAGATTTATTTGCTCTTGGAAGATTAGACAAAAATTCTCACGGACTTTTGATACTTACAAATGATGGGAGAATTACAGACCAACTTTTAAATCCAAAATATTTCCACGAAAAAGAATACATAGTCAGAACTTCGAACAAACTTCGCTCCAGTTTCAAAAAGAAAATGGAAGCTGGAGTAAACATCGAAGGCCTGCCTCGACTAGGCAAGGCGGGCTATATGACCAAGCCTTGCAAAGTTAAAATTATCAACGATTTTATTTTCAGAATAATTTTAACTGAAGGCAAAAAACACCAAATCCGCCGAATGTGTTCGGCTCTTTTCCAAGAAATTGCCGATCTAAAGCGCGAAAGAATTATGAATATTAAATTGGGCAATTTAAAAGCTGGGGGCTTGAGAGAAATAAAGGGTATAGAGCTAAAAGAGCTCCTAAATTCCTTGGGCTTGACAAAATAGATACTTTTGTGATATACTTATAGTACACAAATAGGTTTGAAAAGAGTCGATTTCGTAGAACACTTTTGTATTTAATAAGTAACTAAAAATCAATGACTGGTACTATAAAAAAACTGGTGACTGAAAAAGGTTTCGGCTTCATCACGGCGGAAGGACTTGCGAAGGATTTATTCTTTCACAGTAATTCTCTTGTAGGCGTTACCTTTGATGAATTAAAGGAAGGAGATACTCTTTCTTTTGAAACCGAAGAGTCACCAAAAGGATTGAATGCTACGAACGTACAACGCGCGTAATATTCAACAATAAAACCCCGTCGCTCGCGAGCGACGGGGTTTTATTTTATTTAAATTATTTATCTTGCGCCCACTTTTTCAACTCTTCATAACTTGCTTCTCCACAAATCCATTTTTTTGACTTTAAATTATAGAAAAAAGGCACACCCCCACATAAGTCTTTATCTAATTCAAGCAAACGCTTTTCATTTTCTTTGTTATGCCAGACTTCCAAACTTTCAATCTTTATCCCCTCTTCTTTTTCAAGTCTTTCCACAAGCTCGTGCATGACCACGCAATATGGGCATTCTGTTCCGTAAAATTCTAATAAGTGATTCATAAAAATATATAGCGTAAGGTTTGTATTTTATAAAGCAATCTATCTGGCGAAGCTTCGCCAGCGAACTGCTCGTCGCTCAAGAAAAT
>JBBUBO010000012.1:0-13913 GCA_038058205.1 Patescibacteria group bacterium | reverse complement strand
CGAGAACAGCAATTTTTCAGCAGAAAAATATGCGTGTCTTGATGGAAATTGATTTTCTGTTTTTCTATTAAACTAAGAAGCTTAGCTTCTCAGTACATTATCTTGCTTGCACTTGAACAAATTTTTGTTCTTGAATGTTGACCGGACTCACGAGTAAGACTTTCACAAAAGAATCACGCGGATCAGAAATTATACTTTCCACGACTCCAACAATATAAACATTTATCCCCGGTAAAACTACTTCATCTCCTTTTTGCGGTGTAAAATCTGTCGGCATTATCATCTCAAAATTTCCCCCGCCCCGCCCGATGATTTCCATAAAAATATTCCTACTTGATAATACTACCTGCATCTTTTCTCCCGGATTAGAAAACAAAGTCACTTTTGCAGAATCATTATAAATAAAACTTACCCGCCCAATAGGAACATCGCCTAAAGCGAAAACTAAGTCTCCTATTTTTACTCCATCTTTTGCGCCGATATCAATAACCAAAACATCATAGAGACTTTGATTGGGTTTAGACAAAATAGTGGCCAAGGTCAAGTTATTTTTTTCCCCGCCTGCTCCCGACAAGGGAGGGCGGGCAGGATTTTTTCTATTTAAAATTTCTTTTAGACTAGTATTTTCTGCTAACAGAGAATTGTAATTTGATATTCGAGTATTGTTTTCGGCTAATTTATTTTTCAAATCTTCATTTTGCAGATAAAGAGAATTTTTAGAAACTAAAAAGGAATCAAGGCTTTTAAATTTATCCCCGACGATCGCGCCTAATGCTAAAACAGGACGAAAAACTTTGTGAATTACATAAGAAAATCCATTGAAAATGGCTAGTCTAAAGAAAAATAAAATAATAAAAAAAATACAAATTAAAAAAATATTTAAAAACTTTTTTCTTTGCGTTTTTTTATCTAGGAGGTAACTCATCTTGATTACCGATTAAAACTTCTTTATAAAATGGCAAATTATCTAAAATGACTCCCGTACCACGCGCAACGGCTGAAAGAGGGTCTTCTACCACATAGACAGAAATCTTCAAAACCCTTTGCAGAAGCTGATCGAGTCCGGGAATTAAAGCGCCTCCACCGGAAAGCGTGATTCCTCTGTGCATTATGTCAGACAAGATTTCCGGCGGAGTTGTTTCCAGCATATCCTTCACACCATCCACCAATCCTCTAATAGAAAAAGAAAGGGCTTCGCGAATATCCGCATCTGTCACCACCACTGCGCGAGGTAAACCCGTTAAAATGTCTCGGCCATGGACTTCTGTTTCCATATATTCACCCGGAATTACTGAACCAATGGAAATCTTTACCATCTCCGCTGTTCTCTCTCCGACAAGGATTTTAAATTCATCACGCATATAAGTGATGATGTCATTGTTGAGTTTGTCTCCAGCTATTTTTAAATTCCTAGACTTTACAACTCCACCTAAAGAAATCACCGCTATATCTGTAGTCCCGCCTCCAATATCTATTATCATAGATCCCACTGGATCTTTGATTGGGAGACGGACACCGATGGCAGCTGCCATCGGTTCTTCGACTAAATAAACTTCGCGCGCGCCCGCAGAACAAGCCGCATCATACACTGCGCGAGATTCTACATTGGTCGTACCTGTCGGCACTCCGATCAAAACTCTCGGTCGAGCTAATTTTTTAGAAATTTTATCTGCTTTATTTATTAAATAAGAAAGCATTTCTTCTGTCACTTCAAAATCCGAAATCACTCCATCCACTAATGGACGAATGGCTTTGATGTGCCCTGGAGTGCGTCCGAGCATTTCTTTGGCTTTCGTCCCGACCGCTAGAATCTGATTCGTCTTTATATTGACCGCTACGACGGAAGGTTCGTTGATGACGATGCCGTGACCCTTCAAATAGACCAAGGTGTTTGACGTACCCAAGTCTATACCTATGTCATTTGAAATTAATTTATAAATTTTATCAAACATCCCAGTAGTAAAATTTTAATAATAATCTTTATCTTTATGTTCAGTAATCAAAAATTTACTACGGGACAAGTAATTTTAATAATTCTTCAAGTGTTATTATTTTCCCTTTTTCTTCTGTGCGTTTTTTTATCTCGATGCCTCCTTCTTTCAAACTACGAGAGGAAACAACTGCGCGGAAAGGAATACCGAGCAAATCCGAATCAGCAAATTTTTCTCCGGCAGATATTTCTTTTCTGTCATCAAATAAAACTTCAATATTATTTTTTACTAAGCTTTCATAAACCTTATTCGCTTCTTTGAATACTTCCGGGTCGTCACCCAAAATGAGCAAATGCACAGCAAATGGCGCGATGGATTCCGGCCAAATTATGCCGTTGTCGTCAGAGAGAACTTCCACTATTGCGCCCATTAATCGTCCAGGCCCGATGCCATAACAACCCATCAAAACCATGCGTTTCTCCCCTTTTTCATCTGTATACAACAAGTCAAAAGACTCAGAAAATTTAGTTTTCAAATTAAAAATATTACCCACTTCGATGGACCTTTGTTCTTTTAAATTTTCTTTTTGAAGTCCGAGATCATTCAACACTTCATCTCGCAACACTTCTTTGTTCACAGCGATACTGGACTTTTCATCTATATAAATAGTGTCTTCACCGGCCGATGTGATAGTCTGAAATTCATGAGAATATTTAGAAAAAGTTCCACCCGAAGCGAAAGTCATATAAGTAAGATGCCCGATGCCAACTCGATCAAAAATAGTTTTGTAAACATCTTTCATATTGTCATAAAAAATAGACAAGTCTTCCGGAGTAGTATGAAAAGAATACATATCTTTCATCAAAAATTCACGTCCGCGTAAAATACCACTCTTGGCGCGCATTTCCATGCGGAATTTATTTTGAATTTGATAAACAGCAATTGGAAAATCTTTGAAAGAAAAAGCATAATTTTTCAAAATCGGCACGACGATTTCTTCATGGGTGGGTCCTAATGCCACCTCCCTACCCGAAGAATCAGCAACTTTATACAAATCAGTCATCACAGTCCATCGACCGGTTTTTTCCCAATTTTCTTTCGGCTGAAAGGAAGACATTAGAATTTCTTGACCGCCAACTCTGTCCATCTCTTCACGGATTATATTTTCAATTTTTTTTAAAACACGCAAACCAAGAGGTAAATAACTGTAAACACCGGCCATTTCTTTGTGGATAAAACATCCCCGAATCAGAAGTTCCGCATTTTTAGACACTTCATCAGAGGGCGCTTCTTTCCTAGTTTTTGTAAAAAGTTTTGATTGTCTCATATATTGCATCTTACCCGAAAAAAGTCTTTTGGTCAAAATAAAAATGGGGAGGGCGCTTGCGCGACCCTCCCCCTCGATCTGGTTTCAGCCATCTGCTTTAACTTGCCGAAACGGCATACTCAACATGTACATATTTGTGCAAGTCGGACACCTAGAAGAATTCACTCCGACCTCAAGCTCAGCAAGGGCATGGAGTTCTTCTGGAGTAGAAAATCTCCACACACCATCGAACACACGCAAACAAAATAGACATCTTGTTATTTTTTTCATCTCTTCCTCCTTGGGAAAAAGTGTACTCATTCTCTTTTTAGAGAATACAAAAAAATAAGATATTTAGCAACAAAAACGAATAATAAAAAATTTGCAAAAGTCATAGCTTTCTGCTAGAATAACCTAATGCAAAAAGTAGAAAAAAAGGTTGTGGATACTGATGATTTAATAGAAAGGATGTTTAAGGCTGGCGCACATTACGGCTATTCAAAGACCCGCCGACATCCAAGTCTTTCTAAATACATATACACCACAAAGAATAAAACAGACATTATTGATCTCGAAAAGACGAGCGTTATGCTCGAACACGCTTTAGAATTTATCAAAAGCCTAGGTTCTGCCAATAAAGTCATCCTTTTTGTCGGCACTAAGCCAGAAGCGAAAGAAGTCACGAAAAATGTCGCAGTATCGCTCGATATGCCTTATGTCACTGAACGCTGGATCGGGGGCACGCTTTCTAATTTTACCGAAATAAAAAAGAGAATAATTGAACTCGAAAATTACCAAAAAGACAGTGTTGGTGGCGGACTTGATAAATACACCAAAAAAGAACGCGTTGTAATGTCTAAAAAGATGGAGAAGCTCGCGCGATATTATTCCGGACTTCTCGGCTTAAAAAAGGCTCCGGATGCCCTCTTTATCGTAGATGCAAAAACTGAACACATTGCCACTACTGAAGCTAGAAAGTCTAATGTGCCGGTTATTTCTTTAATGAATTCGGATTCAAATATCAAAGGTATTGATTATCCGATGGTTGGCAATGATTCGAGTATCCCGTCCATTAAGTTTTTCACTTCAGCATCTGCTACTGCCTATAAAGAAGGGCAAAAAGCTGTCCCCGTGAAATAACGAGCTGGTAAAGCTCGAGCAAAGACATTGAACAAAAGTTTATGTCAATACAAATTACGACTGAACAAATTAAAGAATTGCGAGACAGTACTGGTATTTCGGTAATGCAATGTAAGCGCGCGCTCGAAGAAGCTGAAGGCGATATGAAAAAAGCTCTCGCTATCTTAAAAAAGACAAGTTCTGATATAGCGCTCAAAAAAGTAAACCGTGAAGTAAAAGCCGGAGCGGTTATGATTAAGGGAACAGACAAAAAAGCAGTGATCGCATCTCTATTATGCGAGACGGATTTTGTTTCTAAAAACGAAGACTTTATAAATTTACTGAATAATTTAGCAGATTTGGCTTTAGAAAAAATGTCCGCCCAAGGCGGACCAGCCTCGGGCTGGAAAAAAGAAGCGACAGAAATGATCAATCGAATAATCCAGAAAACTGGAGAAAATATCGTTTTGGGAGATTTTTCTGAAATTTCTGGCAGTGTTTTGGGAACTTATGTGCACAACAATAAATCTGGCGTCGTCGTCAGCCTCGAAGGCGGAAATAGTGAGCTCGCTCGTGATATAGCGATGCACATCACCGCTATGAAGCCGGAATATATTACACGAGAAGAAATATCTCCCGACGCCGTTGCGACAATGAATGAAGTTTTTCAAAAAGAAATTGCGAATATTGATAAGCCAGCCGAAATAAAAAAGAAAATGCTCGATGGGAAAATAGCCACATACTTTAAAGAGAAAACTTTGCTCGATCAGATATTCATCAAAAACACACCCGAGCATTCGGACGAAACAGTCGGTAAACTTCTAGAAAGGTCTGGGGCAAAGATAAAAGAATTAAAACGTTATTCAATATAAACTATGTACTTACTTTTAATCTCATTCTTTCTATCGCTCCTTGGAATCATCTTTATGGTTGGAAGAAAATTGGTTTTGTTGAAAAATGGAAACATCACCACTACGGAAGAAAACGAAACAGAATTTCTAAATCTAAAAGAATTAAAACAGGTCACATTTCAAAATATTAGAAAATATGAACACATGGTCTTGGTGACAGTACTGCGGTTCTATATTCGATCAATAAATTTTCTAAAGGTTGCCTATGAGAAAATAGAAACTAAGATAAAAAACATCCGCAGAAAAAGACAAAAAGATAGTTCAGAAAAAGTCGAAGTTTCCAAATTTCTGAAAGTTGTTTCAGAATATAAACAGAGAATTAGAGAAATAAAGCATCGGATACACGAAGAAGAGAATTTGTAAAATATGCCGGATTAGCTGTTTTGGTAGGTATACGCAAGGTAAAGTAATAAGTAAGTTTTAGAAAAATATAATAATTGCCGGCATAGCTGTCTTGGTAGGTATACGCGAAATAAGGTAAGATAAGGTTTTGTACTAAAATAGAATATTGCCGGCATAGCTCAGTTGGTAGAGCGCCACTTTTGTAAAGTGGATGTCCGGGGTTCGAACCCTCGTGCCGGCTCTAGAAAAAAATAATAAAATGCAAGAACAAATAAGAAAAGTAAGTCTCGAAAATGAAGTACTTGATACTATTGTCGGTGTGTCAATCTTTCGCACTAATGCTGAAGGTAAAAAAGAAGTTCTTTTGGTGCAAGGACCATCAGGATTATGGTATTTTCCAGGAGGAAAAATACGTAATGGAGAAAATATGAAAGCTGGCTTAAAACGAGAACTAAAAGAAGAATTAGGAATAGATTATACTGGAAAATTTGGCGCTTACTTTGTAGATTCATACGAAATAAAAGGAAAGAAACTAGCTATTGCAAATGTAACTGCTCTTGACGCTTTATCGCAAGAACCCAATATGCAACAAGGTGATTCTATTAGGAACTTTGTATGGACAGAAAATCCCTTAAATTTTGATTTAACAGAGCAGGCACGCAAAATTCTTGAAATAAAAATGAGTGACGAAAAAACTCTTCCAAAACATAAAAAAATTAAAAACGTTTCCAATGACAATCTACCCAGATAATACCTAAAGCGCCACAAGATAAAATCACATCCTAAAATTTTTGCTTGACTTCTTACTCTGACTTTGCTATCCTTTAGATACAAATGGACATTAGTCCAACCGAGAAGCCCCCGCAAGGGGGCTTCGTCTGTTTTATGCCTTTTTGATGAAATTGACCAATTTATTCTGTATCAATTCAAATTGATGAGGAGAAATTTTTCTAACAAAACGACGAAATCTTTTAACACTAACTAAACGAAGTTGGGACAGAATAACTGAAAATGTTTGTTTTTCATGCTCCAACATATGGTAATAGATTCCGTCTTTTGGTTTGGTGCTCATTGGCAAAACCCAAGCTACTTTGTTATTAAATTTTTTCAAAACTAAAACTGGTCGCTCAAACAATTCATTTTTACCGTCTTGTTCATCTCCAAGATTTAGTCCAATTGAGCACCACCAGATTTCTCGTTCGTGAAAAGCGAGAGTATCGTGACCAACATTCTCTAAACTTTTCTTTTCCTTATTCCACTGATCAAAATCTTTCATAGAAAGATTTTACCACAAATTATTTTTGACTAATAGTAGGTTTTAATTCTTGCAATTTAAAAGATTTTTGGACCATGGCTTCAAGTTCGTCAATACCATGAAAACCGGTCAACACTTCATCGTCCAAGACGAGGGCTGGAAGCTCGGTGTCTTTAATCTTGTAAATTTGAAGAAGTGTTTTTACGGCTGAAAGATCTATGCTGTAATCGAAAGAATACACGCGCAAGTCCGGATATTTTTCGCGCAAACTGGAAAGTACTAAACTTTCTTTCTCACATTCACTACAATTCTCCATTGTTGTGTAAAAATAGAGAATGAATGCAGACTTTATTTTACAACCCGTGGAAATCTTTTTCATTAAAAGATAATCCTTAATTTCGAGAAGAGAATAATATTTCTTCAAGTACGAGACTTTTTCACTGGAGTTAGAATTTTCCTGCTCCCATTGCAATTTGCGCCCAAGTTCATCGAGCTCACCAGAGAGCACCGAACCGGAAATATTTTTACAAGAACTTTCTTGCAAAAGAGAAAACTGTGTCTCGGAAGAAAGGATGTTGATAGCTATCTGGTCTTGAATTGATTTCAATTGATCAATTTTTTTATTACCAAAATAATTACTGACATAGCTCGCTGAAAGAAATAAAGCCACGGTAATTAAAAAAACAATTAAATATTTTCTCCAATCAATCATAAATTTATCTCCATGTTGGACGCCTATTTAAAATAGTATTATAAACTGCGGAAAGAAGCCAAAATGGAGCAATAATACTAAAAACAGGAAAGAAATACACCATCCCAAAAGACAAGCCCCATTTTCCTTCTGTCATTTTTCTACCTAAAATCATTGCAAAAATAACTAAAAAATAAATCAAAATTACAAGAAAAGAAAAAGATTGCACATTTATAAAAAACAAATCAAAATTAGAAATTTTAGTAATAAAGTGCCATCCTAAAGTATTTAAAATAACAAATTTCGAATATAAATAATTTCCAAAATTGTAAATTATTCTACTGAAAAGATATATAACGGAAAGAATAGATGCAACCCCTACAGGTAAAGTAAAGAGAGCAAAATTGCCATATTTCTTTTTGAATAGAACATCACGATAGTCCAGTGTGTTATTGATAAAACCGTAAATCCAGCGAAGTCGCTGTTTATAAAGTTTCTTTACGGTCATCGGCGCGCTGGTGTAAATATACGCGTCATTACAGTGTTCTATTTTGTAACGATTCTTTTGCATCCTATAAGCTATCTCCATGTCCTCTGTGTTGTGCCCATGACGATAATATCCTAAATCGTCAAAAACTTTTTTGCGAAAAATTGTCAAAGGTCCCGGAGTCACATTGATAGCTCCTAAAAAATCAAGCATTTTTTTTAAGTAAACACCCATATGGTATTCGGCTTTTTGCGCATTTTGAATCATGTTTTTAGGGTCATATACGGTGACTGACGGAGCCACAGCCATGATGCTCGGATCTTTTTGAAAATAACTCATAATTCTTATCAATGATTCTGGGTCCGCATATGAATCAGCATCCAACCCGCCGAAAAATTCCGTCTCGGTATTTTCCAATGCCAAATTAAGCGCAGTGTATTTACCACCATTTTCTTTATGAAAAACTTTTACACTTGGATTGTCGGTAAATTTATTAATAATCTCCCAAGTCTTATCTGTCGAACCGTCATTAATCAGAAAAATCTTTAATTTGTCTTTAGGATAATTTAAATTGAGTAAAGAAAATACCGTCTGTTCTACAGTTTTTTCTTCATTAAAACAAGGCACGACAATGGTCACTGCTGGATAGTAGCCGAGTTTAATAGTCCCTTTTCGCGTAACTATTTTTTTTCTATTCTCTAGAAAAGTCACGAAGAAAAAAACCTGCACATAAACAGATAAAAAGATAAATACATAAAATATCGCGGTGGTTATCGACGCCATATATTTGTTAATAATATATCATAAAAATCAAAAAAATACAAGTCAAAAAATCCTTTTTTAAAGGGATTTTTTGACTAAAATTACATATTTTTATCTATGTGTTCATCACCGCAAGTACCATCCTTACAGCTCATGCATTTCTTGCATCTACAACCAAAAATCTTTATAAGCGCCCCGACGCCCACAAGTACATAGATCACTGCCTCCAATGTCGGTATCGTACCGGCAATCATATGAATAACATTCCAGTCACTACCCATTAACATACCTACGCCAACCAAACCCCAGTTGATACCTCCGATAGTCAGTAATGTTTTACCAATCATAGCTGGAGTACATCCACCGCAACAACCCTTTCCATGACACATATATTTTTATTTAATTCTGCCGATGCAGAATAAATTAATTATTAATAAATGACCTTTATTATAATTATAGCATATATTAAAAAAACATTGTCAAATAAAATAAACATTAACAACTAACATAGAAAATGTTATGCTTAGGCTATTAAAATTAACAAGAAAAAAAATGCAAAATAACGATCAAAAACAAATAGCTGGAGCAATTCTCGTAGTGGGAATACTGATAGCCGGGGCGATATTATTAAAAGGAAGTAAGCTATCTAATCCAATCACTGTCCCAACAAATAATAATGGAGTTACAGTTTTAGCACCAGTCACAAATGAAGACCGAACATTGGGCGACAAGAATGCTAAGATTACAATAGTAGTGTATGAAGACTTCCAATGTCCTTTTTGTGGAGCAATTACTGGTTTAGACCCAAATGGAGAAGCAATAGCATATCTAAAACAAAGTGATCCAAATTGGACTCCTTTTATGCCGGAAATTCTTAATAATTATGTGAAAAATGGAGATGCGCAGTTTGTTTATCGAGACTATGCATTCCTGGGACCAGAATCAGTAAAGTCCGCTGAAGCTGCTAGATGCGCTGGAGATCAAGGTAAATTCTGGGAATACCATGACTACCTCTATTCTCACCAAAATGGAGAAAACAAAGGCGGTTTTGCAGATGCTAATTTAAAATCTTTCGCTAAAAAAATCGGGCTTAATTCAACTGATTTTGATAAATGTTTAGATGGTGGTAAATATACTCAAGCTGTCGCTGATTCTACAAGTGAAGGCAATGTTGCCGGAGTCGGAGGACCTGGCAGTGGAACGCCGAAAGGCTTCATCTTAAGAGATGGTCAAATAGTCTCGATGATCAATGGAGCAGAACCACTTTCCTCAGTCAAACCAAAAATCGACGCTGCGTTGAAATAAAAAATCCAAATGGGTCAAGGTGAAAAAGTAATTTTTGATTTAAGACCACTTAGTCTCAAAGATGCAGATGAGCTTTTTGCATTGACTATTAAAAACAAAAATCATTTAAAGAGATTTTTAACTTGGATAAAAGATGATTGTAGTATAGATGATACAAAAAAATTTATTATCGAATCTTTAGAAAAAGAAACTAGTGGTAAAATCCTCCCACGTGCAATAGTATCTAACAATAAAATCATTGGGATGGTTGGCTTAAATGGGATAAATCAAGATAAAAATGCTGAAATAGGTTATTGGATTGATGAGGGTGAACAAGGTAAAGGAATAGTTACTGAAGCAACTAAAAGAATAATTACTCAAGGATTTAATGAATTAAACTTAAACAGAATAGGATTAAGGTGCGCAGTTATTAATACAAAAAGTTGCGCCATACCCAAAAGACTCGGCTTCACGAAAGAAGGAATATCAAGACAAACTGTTTTAATCCAAGATAAATTCCTTGATATGGAAATCTGGAGTATTCTAAAAGACGAGTGGAGATAATCTATTTATACCATAATAGACACGGCCGTGTCTATTATGGTAATATATTAATATATAAAGATATGCGTTTAATTGACCAAGAATCAAACACAGGGAAAATAATCCGTGCCCTAGGTATGGGAATAGGTATATCTGTAGCTTTAGCTAACAGAAAGACAAGTTACAAAATAACAAAAACATTAATTAAAAAAATCTTTGGATTAAATAAACAACCAAAAAATTCTTCTAGATATTTTTCTAAATTGAGAAAACAAAAATTTGTATATATTAAAAAGATTGGAAATCATCACATTATATGTCTCACAAATAAGGGTGAAGAAGTTTTTCTAAGATTTAATTACGAAAATTTAGAAATAAAAAAAAGTAAATTATGGGATAGAAATTTTCGTATGGTTATTTTTGATATTCCAGAAACAAAAAGAAACGCTAGAGACTCCCTTCGAGAAAAAATCAAGGAACTAGGTTTGGTAAAGTTTAATGATAGTGTTTGGGTATATCCGTATCCATGTCAAAAAGAAATTGATTTTATTGCTAATTATTGGAGAATAGGAAGATATGTGCATTTTGCTCTAGTAAAAAACATAACCAATAGAGATTACTTAGAGAAATATTTTGATTTATAAATAATTTTTTCCTTTTATATATTATTATAAATAACCATTATAACAACGGCCGTGTTTATTGTGGTATATATAGTTGAATAATATCAGTAATGTTATTCGTTAATCAAAATAGTTTTTTAAACGGGCTATTTTTTCATGTTGGCGGAGTTTTTCGTGTACTTTCGCTTCAATCTGACGGATACGTTCGCGGGTCACACCGAACTCTTCCCCTACTCGCTCGAGTGTATGTTGAATACCATCTAAAAGTCCATAACGCATTTCTAAAATTTTTCTTTCTTTAGGATTTAATTCATCTAAAACTTCGCGAATCTGATCAGATAAAATTCGACGAGAAGATTCCTGGTCTGGACGCAAAATCTTGTCATCCGGAATAAAGTTTTCCAAAGTTGATTTATCATCATCATCACCCACCGGCTGTTCTAAAGATATCGTCTCTTGTGAAATATTTTCAATCACATGAATTTTTTCTACCGGTATGCCCATCTCCGTCGCTATCTCTTCTGCCAATGGTTCACGGCCAAGGTCTTGTGAAAGCCGACGATAGGTTTGTTTGTATTTTGAAATTGTTTCCACCATGTGCACTGGAATACGGATGGTTCTCGACTGATCTGCTAAAGCGCGAGTGATGGATTGACGAATCCACCAAGTCGCGTAAGTGGAAAATTTATAACCTTTGGTCCAGTCGAATTTCTCAACAGCCTTAAACAAACCCAAGTTGCCCTCTTGGATCAAGTCAAGCAAGGTTAGGTTCGCGCTTCGTCCAACATATTTTTTGGCGATAGAAACAACTAAACGTAAATTTGCGCGCGCAAGTAAATTCTTTGCTTCTAAGTCGCCTTGTTCAATTCTTCTCGCTAGAACTTTTTCATCACTCGCGTGAATGAGCGGATACTGCCCGATCTCTTTCAAATACATTTGAATAGAATCGTGCATACTGCCTTTATTTAAATCTTTATCCGTTAGATCATTATCTAGATTGAGTAAATTACCACCCTCCAAAACATCAATCCCCGCAGTGCTAAATTTTTCATAAAGTTCATCTAAAAACAAAATATTGTTTTCGATATCTGGAAAAGTTTTCAATATTTCATCGTAAGTGATGAATCCCCTTTTGCGCCCCTTTTCTATCAATATGTTTGCAATTAGCGTCAGGTTTTCGGCCTTTTTTTCGAATGCAGATAACTTCTTAGTAACAATCTTTTTAGCTTTTTTGGCTTTTTTTATTTTAACTTTTTTTTTCTTTATTTTTTTTATTTTCTTAAGTTTAATTTTTTTGATCTTTTTGACCTTTTTATTTATTTTCTTTTTTGTTTTTTTCTTTTTCATCCCGTTAGAAGTCATACTAATCTTATAAAATCTATAATAATATTAGGTAACTTAAATTAATTTTTATAATATATCCCAAAAGTTGACTTCTAACGGGATTCATATCCTTTTTAACGACTATTTTTAATTTCCTCTTTTCTTTTATTTATCTCGTTTATTTTTTTTAAAATTTCTAATTCTTGTGTTTTATCTTTTAAATTTTTTAGTTCTATCATTTTCTTAATCAATTCTTCATTTAAATATTCTTCTTCCAGATTAAGCAACATTTCATTTACATCTTTCTCCAATTTCTCACTACGCGCATAAAATTCTTCCGCTTCATAAATCAAATCCTCCTTAACATTTTCATAAAATCCCCTGACTTTATCTAATCTTTTAAAAATAATTTCAGGGTCTATAGTCCTATTCTGCACACTTTCTTGCCAAAAAGCTATACCTAAAAGCCTACGCTCAATCGGATCTTTTCTCAACTTTTTTTCCACATTTTCTTTGGCTATCTTTATCTCTTCAGTTTCATGTTTTAATTCAACTGCAACTTTTTTCAAATCATCCATTAGTGCTTTTTCAGCAATACCCGTTTTATTGCTAATCAAAGTCATAAAGTGTGATTTTTCTATGGAACTTTCTAAGTCGTTTACAAAAGGTAAAAGTTTTTCTTGTACTCCTCTGCCCACCTGCCTCGCCGAGTCAAGGCGGGCTTTTCTATCATCTCCATTAGCATCTTTGATAATCCTATCCAACATAAAAGAAATAAAATGTTGCGAATTACGTATTGCCTCTTTCCAGGTTTCCGCGCCTTCTTTAGAAATAAGGTCAGCTGGATCTATGCCTTCCGGCATACTCGCCACTTTCACATCCATTCCTAAAGATAAAGCAATCTTGGCAAAACGATTTGCCGCATTTACTCCAGCCTTATCCGTATCATAAGCAAGAACAATATTTTTTGATAATCTATTCACCAGCCCTAGATTATTTATAATATTTTCTTTAGATAAAACCCCATCGGCCATCGCTGTACCGGAAGATGCGACAGTATTTTTAAAACCCGCTTGATAAGAAAGCACTAAATCTATTTGCCCTTCCACTAAAATAGAAAAATTGTTTTTACGAATATAATCTTTTGCTTTATCTATTCCGAATAAAACAGAAGATTTATTGTATATGGGAGTTTCGGGACTATTTAAATATTTTGCAGACTTTCCGTCATCCACCAATATCCTGCCAGAGAAAGCTATCACTCGCCCGCTCGAATCATTAATCGGAAACATTATTCGCCCACGAAATCTGTCATACATTCCTTTACTTTTATCTT
>JBBUBO010000011.1:0-9294 GCA_038058205.1 Patescibacteria group bacterium | reverse complement strand
TAAAAGATTAGACCAACCTGTATATATTCCAAGAGAAGATTTTGAAACAAAAAAAGTGACGGGAGGAAATTCGGGTTGCGAAGATCCACGTTTAACTAAAATCGGAAAGATTATCTATATGTGTTATACCGCTTTTGACGGTATTGGTCCGCCGAGGGTTGCGGTCACTTCTATAACTGAGAAAGATTTTTTAGAAAAGAATTGGAGATGGGAAAAACCAATATTACTTACTCCCGCGGGGCTCGACGACAAGGATGCTTGCATTTTCCCGGAAAAAATAAATGGGAAATATTTTGTTTTGCATCGTGTCGGGGATCAAATCTGCGGGGATTATTTAAAATCTCTTAATTTCAAAAAAGAAACGGTCAAAAAATGTATTCAGATTTTAGGACCGAGAAAAAATACTTGGGATAGCGCCAAGGTTGGTATTTCGGCTCCGCCAATAAAAACCAAAAATGGTTGGTTGCTTCTTTATCATGGTGTTTCAAAAAGTCATACGACTTATCGTGTCGGGGCAGTCCTACTCGACTTAAAAGATCCGACGATTGTTCTCTCTCGCATCGCTGATCCGATATTTGAACCACAGGAACAATATGAAAAAGTGGGCATTGTGAACAATGTTATTTTTCCTTGTGGAATGACTCTCAATAAGGGTCTACTTTATATATATTATGGTGGCGCAGATACTGTGGTCGGAGTGGCGACGATGAAGCTCGATATTATTCTAAAAGCTTTAACTCGAGATATTTATGATTGAATCAATAGAATGGTTGCGCTTGTTTATTGCCCATTACCCATACCTTGAATACCTCGTTATATTTTTAGGAGCGGCTTTCGGCGGGGAGTTAGTCCTTTTAGCGTTAGGATTTTTGGCAGCTCACAATATAGTATCCGTTCTCCCACTTATTATTTTCAGTTTTCTGGGAACATTTTTTTCTGATACTTTATGGTTTTTCTTAGGGAGGACTGCTATTGTCAAAAGAATGGTTATGCATCGTTATGCCAATACTACTATTTCAGTTATTAATAAGGCAATAGAACGCGTGAGTAAGGGGAGTAATTTAATAGCATTGATTATTGCCAAGTTTTTAGTGGGAACTCGCATCTTGCTAATGATGTATGTGGGTACAAAAATTGTAAAATTCAAAAACTTTATTTATTACGATATGATTGCTATTTCCTTGTGGCTAGTCGTTGTTATTCCGATCGGCTTTATTTCTGGGCTTGGTTTTACCTATCTCGCGTCAATTTTGGAAAATATATATGCGGCCGTGGGATTTATTTTATTGATTATTTTCTTGGCTATAATGCTTGAAATATGGCTAAAAAATAGGTTTACAAAGATGGGTGATGAGGTGTGATATAATACAAATATGAAAATAAATTTACAGAGTAAAAATATGGAGCTGACAGAGGCTATCGAAGAATATGTCTCAAAAAGAGTTACTAATTTAGAAAAATTACTTTCAAAAATAGAAGAAAGAGGTGGGGAAGTAGATGTGAATTTTGAAGTTGGAAAAAATACTAAACATAAAAGTGGAGAAGTTTTTCATGCTGATTGTTTGATTAAAATAGATGGTAAAGAATTTTATACAAATTTAGACAAAGAAGATCTATATGCTGCGATAGATGAAGTAAAACAAACTTTGTTTAACGACATTCAGAAAAATAAAGATCGCAAACAAACTTTGTTTAAAAGGGGAGCCATGAGCGTGAAAAAAATGATGAAAGGTTTGTCTAAAAGAAATCCTTTTACATCTAAATATTAAATTACCTAATTTAAACGGTCGTAAAAGTTAGGTAATTTTATATTCTATTTCCTTACTATTTTCGGGAATTACTTTTTTGATTATAAATTCCCCATTTTTGAAAACTGCATCGGTAATTTTTATTCTTTTGCCATTTTGCATAAAATAAATGCCCGGCCAGCCGTAGAGCGCGCGATATTTTATCCAGATTTCTTTTGCTGAATCTTTTAATAAATTTATCAGTCCGTCTTCTTTTTTGATTTTTTTGCAATAAGTCGCTTTTATTTCATCTTGAGTTTTTGGAGTGATTTTATCATTTACATAGTCTTGTAATATTTTTATGAGCAATTTTCCTCCCATACGGAATAATTTTTCTTCCAAGTCTGGCAAAAATGGAGGCCAGTCGGTAATTTCAACACTATCTTGCGCGACTATTTTGCCATGATCCATTTTTTCATCTAGGACGATGATACTAGTGCCTGTATTCCGCTCGTTGTTTAAAATGGCTGTTCGTATCGGTGAGGGTCCACGGAGTCTCGGTAGAAGCGATGGATGAACGTTTAAGATGCCGTGCTCCGGCATATCTATTAATTCTTTCGGCAATATTTTCCCATAAGCGGCTAAAATAAAAACATCATATTTTTCTTTGCGTAAAAAATTCAAAAATAATTCGTCGATTCTCTCTGGCTGAAGCGTCGGAATGTGGTGAATGTTGGCCCATTTCTTGACTGGTGGAGCATCAAATTTATTTCCCCGCCCAACTTTCATATCTGGAGCAGTAACGATAAGTGATGGCAAATAATCAGCTTTCATCAATTCATCTAGCACATAAGTCGCTAAGTTTGGCGTACCTAAAAATACAAAATTTAATTTCTTTTTCATCCCAGTAGTAAAATTTTAATTAATAATTTTCATCTTAATATCCCGTAATCAAAAATTTACTACGGGACAGGTTTTTTATGTTTTAACAGGAATTTCTTCTTTTACGTCTTTTGCATGGTCAATAAAAAGTATGCCGTTTAAGTGATCCGTCTCGTGTTGGAAGATTTGCGCGAGGAGGCCAGATGCGCCTCGAGTGAACTTCTTGCCGTTTTCATCATAAGCCGTCACCGTAGCCTTTTTAGACCTAAAAGTTCTGCCGTAAAGAGGTCGGACAGAAAGACAACCCTCTGGTATCCATTCTTTTTTACGAGAAAGTCTAGAGATTTTAGGATTAATCAAAATTAAATCTTTTGGAATTTTCCCCCTCTCCTTTACAAGGAGAGGGTCGGGGTGAGGTTCTTTAAGAAATCCCTCCTTAAAAATCTTACCCGAAACGACAAAAATTCGCAGAGAATATCCTATCTGTGGAGCAGCGATGGCCACACCGTCGTCTTGGTTTCGGAGCGCCGCGGACATTTCTTTCAGCACCTTTTTTATTTTAGCTGTTTGAATATCTGTAATATGCACCTCATGAGCTATTTGGCGCAAGACTTTTTCTTCTTTTTGAAGAATTTTTTTCATCCTATTTACTTAATTTCTTTTAAATACTCCAAGAGATCTTTTAACTTTACAGTATTTTGAGATCTATTAGACATGTCACGCACAATGACAGAATTGTCTAACGCTTCTTTGACTCCGAATATAAGAGCATAGGGAATATTTAATTTTTCTGCGATAGCGAGTTGCGAACCTAGACTGTCTTTAGAGAGAGATTGCGCAATAGGGACGTGAGCCTTACGCAATATTTCAATAATGTTCAAACTTTTTAATTTTGCTTCAGGGCCGAGCTGGATGAAATAAATTTTTGGTTTCTTCAATATGCGTGGCGCAAGTTTTTTATACCAAGGTGAAGCGACGATACGGTCTACGCCGATAGAAAATCCGACTGCCGGCACATCTTTCTTTGAACCTATTTGGCGAGCTAGATAATCATAACGTCCACCGCCAGCTAGGGTGAGCGGAGTGCCATCTTCGGCGACATTTTGTTCAACAATTTCAAAAACAGTGCGAGTGTAGTATGAAAGCCCACGAACTAGATTTTTGTTGATATTGTATTGTATGTTCATTTCTTCTAAGTATTCCAAAACTTCTTTGAAGTGTTTTTTGCAAGCAGGGCAGAGGAAAGAAATTGAGTCTGGGGCGTTTAGATTTAGTTCTTTAGTTTTTTCTTCTTTGGAATCTAGAATGCGAAGTGGATTTATTTTTAGGCGTTCACGGTCTACGGTCGGAAGCTGGCTGAGGTGTTTTCGATAATAGCTTGTAAGTTCTTTGATATAAGCATTGCGACATTCTTTATCACCGATGGAATTAATTTCAATAGAAAGATTATTTGCTCCTGCTTCTTCTAGTATGCTTATGCAAGTTTTGATAACTATTGCATCCATGATGCTTTTATCGCTACCTAAAGCATCTGCATCAAATTGCCAAAATTGTCTATATCGTCCGCGTTGAGGTTTATCATGTCTAAAAGATGGTCCATGCTGATAAAGCATTACTGGTTGAGGCATGTTTTGCATTCCGTGTTCAATATAAGCGCGCATTAGTGGCGCGGTATGTTCTGGTCGTAATGCTAAATGATCTCCGCCTTTAGTTTTGAGCGTGTACATTTCTTTATCTACAATGTCTGTGCCTTCACCTATTCCTGTCGTGAAAATTTCTTCGTGTTCCAATATAGGAGTTTCAATTGGTTTAAAACCATAATATACCGCAACCTCTTGCGCCTTTTCAAAAAATCCTTGAAAAGCATAATATTCTTCATTCATTAAATCTCTCATGCCTTTAGGTGAAGTGATATTGTTTAATATTTTATTTTTATTTTGTATTTTTTTCATTTTTTTTATTTTATTGTTTTATACTGACCAGGAAAAGTACCTATTTTATTTATTGGCAGTAAACGTAGAAATGCTTTTCCGGTCAAAAGATTTCTTTTTAACGCTCCCCAATATCTGGAATCAGAACTACCGCTTCTATTGTCACCCATCACAAAATATTCGTCGCTCTTTAACACGAGATGGGTAGAATTGTCCGCAATATTTTTTACATAAGGCTCATCCAAAATAAATTTTTCCTCTCCACTGGTTATGGTAACGACACTACCTTTGATATCTACTGTTTCATTTGGTAGGCCGATGATTCTTTTGATAAAGAATTTTGTTTCGTCATTTGGATAACGGAACACTACTACGTCATTTCTTTTTGGACTGTTCAAGCGATAAGAGATTTTATCTATGATTAAATAATTACTATTCTCAAAAGTAGGAACCATTGAATTTCCAGAGACGACAAAAGGTTCCGCGATCAAGATGCGGATAGGGATAACGATAAGTAATGCCATAAAAACGAAACGCGCTAGTTCCCAAAATGATTGGGCATTTGTCTTCCCTAAAGGCTTATTTTCTTCATTATTTTGTTCCATGTTGTATAATATATCATATAAAAGCCTTGACAAGATAGTAATTTTTATTGCGTAATGAAATCCCGTTAGAGATTGAGATGGTTAATTGTTTCAATCAATGTTAAATTATTGTTGTGATTGTTTTTATTATTAGTTTTTAATTAAGGTACGGAAATCTAAAGATTTCCTATCTCTAACGGGATGAAATTATTAGTTGGCCTAGGAAACCCGGGGAAAGAATATGAAAACACCAGACATAATACCGGAAGGATTATGGTTAATTTGGTGGAGAAAAAACTTGAAGGTAAAAAAATAAAATTCATCACACCGGACACTTTTATGAATAATTCCGGCAAGGCTGTCGCTCCTTTCGTCAAAAGTAAAAAAGATTTAAAAGATATCGTTGTTATTTATGATGATATTGATTTGCCTTTAGGAAAAATAAAAATTTCCTTTAATCGTTCTTCAGGCGGACACAATGGTTTGGCTTCTGTTATCAAGTCAGTAAAGAGCGAAGAATTTGTACGCATTAGAGTCGGCATTTCTCCAGCATCTTCGTCAGGAAAAATCAGGAAACCAAAAGGGGAAAAGGCTATTTTGAATTTCTTGCTCGGTGAATACAAAAAATCAGAATTAGAAATACTCAAAAAACTTTCTAAAAAAATCACCGAAGCCGTAGAAACCATCTTTACCGAAAGTAAAGACAAAGCAATGAGTTTGTATAACAATTAGGTTTTATCTTCCGTATTCTTTATTTCTTAATTGTTGTTCTTCTTCTATTTCTTCTAAAAATAGTTTTTGTTCTCTTTCATCTAAGGAAAGATTTTTCATTCTTTTTTCTTGTATGCTTGTTATTAATTGTTCTCTTGTTCTAGTGTCTGCTTGATTTTTCTTTTTATCACCTAAATCAAATTCCATTTGTTGTTCCATATTTTTATTTTTAAATTATTAATGATTAAATTTCTTTCACTGCTTCTATTATAATACTTTTTTCGCCATTTCGGTTAGAGACCTTACCGGACAAAATGATGCATTTTTCAGCGACCAATGTATCAATATTGTCTTTAAACATAGAAGGGAAACAGACAGCTTCAATAGAATCAGTAAAATCGGCGATTTTCAAGAATGCCATTCTTTCATTATTTTTAGTGACTACTTGTCTGGCAGATTCTATGATTCCCGCGATGGTGATTTGCGTACCATTATTTATTTCTTTTTTTATTTTTCTGATATTTATATCTTTACTTTCTAATTTCTCTCGTATTCTATCGAGTGGATGACCGGAAATATAGAGTCCTAATAATTCTTTTTCCCAAAGTAATTTTTCTGCTTGAGTTGCAGGGGGAGCGTCTTGAAGTTTAAAAGACGGTATTTCTATTTTTAAATTTCCAAAGAGAGAAATTTGATTCTCATCTTGTTTATTTGTCTCATGATTGTATACAAGCATTGCTTCCAGATTAAAAAGTAATACTCCGCGATCACTCCAATCATCCATACAGCCGGATTTGATCAGCGCTTCCATTGATTTTTTATTTAAATTTTTGTGCTTGATGCGATCTAAAAAATCTCCGATTGATTTAAATTTTCCCCCGCCTGCTCCCGAATTATCGTGAGGGCGGGCAGGATTTTCTTTTCTTTCTTTAATAATGCTATCTGAAATATCGGTGCCCAGATTTTTTATCGTGTAAAAGCCGAATCTGATTTTTTTGCTTTTATTTTCTTTATTGATTTTAGTATCTTGAATATTTGGTAGGCAGGTAAACCCTCCGTAACTTTCATTGATATGCGGAGGCAAAACAGGTATATCCATATTTTTACATTCTTGAATTATTTCAGATATTTTTTCTACATCACCGGACTCAGCGGTCAATATTGCGGCCATATATTCCACTGGATAATTTGCTTTCATATAAGCTGTCTGATAAGCGACCTTGCCATAAGAAGCTGCGTGCGCTTTGTTAAATCCGTATGCCTGAAAAGGTTCAAAAAGTTTCCAAAGTTTTTCCGCAAAAGCTGGAGTTTGCCCGTGTTTAATAATTCCCTCGGTAAATTTTTCTCTTTGCGCGGCCATTTCTGCTGGAATTTTTTTGCCGACAGCCTTGCGGAATTTGTCCGTCTCTTCCCAATTGTAGCCAGCAAGTTCGAGCGCGCAAAAGAGTAAATCATCTTGATAAACGATGAGTCCATAAGACTCGCCCAAGAATTTTTTCATTCTAGGGTCTAGATATTTGACTAGCTGTGGGTTGTGTTTGCGTTTGATATATTCCGGAATTGATTCCATCGGTCCCGGACGATATAAAGCCACCATCGCATTGATGTCGTGAATAGATGTTGGTTTTAATTCTTTTAAATATCTGGTAATGCCGGCGCCGTTTAATTGGAAGAGACCTTCGGTCTGTCCTTTGGCTAGAAGCGCGAAAGTTTTTTTGTCATTAAGCGGAATATGTTCAATGTTTATATCTATGTCGTAAAACTTTTTCACCAAACTTATACTATCAGCTAAAATAGCCAAATTTCTTATACCAAGAAAATCAAATTTTAGAAGTCCAGCATCTTCAGCGCTATACATATCATATTGAGTGATTATTTTTCCTCCTTTCGGGTCGAGTTGGGTCGGCATATAGTCAGAAATCGGTCCGGGGGCAATGACGACTCCAGCTGCATGTACAGAAATATGTCGGACACAGCCCTCGAGTTTTTTTGCAAGGTCGATAATTTCTCTGGTGTCTTTTTCTTTTTTATACGCTTCTTTTAATTCTGGTATGATTTCCATCGCATGATCTATCGTCATCGGCATACCTTGCGAACCCATTGGTATCATTTTAGAAAGCCTATCTCCAATGGCATAAGGATATGCTAGCGCACGGGCGACATCGCGCACGGCTCCGCGCGCCATCATTGTGCCGAAAGTTCCTATCTGCGCGACTCTATCTTCACCGTATTTTTTTTTCGCGTATTCGATCATTTCATCACGCCTGTTGTCAGCATAATCCATATCAATATCAGGCGCGGATGGGCGATAAGGATTTAAAAATCTTTCAAACGGGAGTTTGTATTCGAGTGGATTCACATTGGTGATGCCGAGTAGGTAAGTGACAATAGATCCAGCGACGGAACCTCGAATTGTGGTTAAAATTCCGTGCATTTTCGCATAGTCTATTAAATCATCCACCACCAAAAAATACGGCGAATAGCCTTTATCAAAAATAATTTTCAATTCGTATTCTATACGTTCTTTAATCTCCGGAGTTTCTTTGATATTCAAATTTTTCATTCCAACATAAGTTAGCTCGCGCAATTTTTCGTCCGGTGTTTTTCCATTTTCAATTTTAAAATCAGGGAAGACCCAAGACCCCAGCGTTAGTTCCAGATTGCACATATCGGCGATTTTCATCGTATTAGTCACGGCTTCCGGAACATCTTTGAAAAGTTCCATCGCTTTTTCAGTATCGACAAAAGAATAATCATCTTCGCCGAAAGAAAATTTATTTTCATCTTTAATGTCTGAATTTGTTTGAATAGCGAGCAAGGTGTCATGCGCTTTGTTGTCTTCCGAACAAGGATAATGCGAGTCAATCGTGGCAACCAAAGGAACATTTAATTGTTTACTCAATTTTATAATGCCGGCGCGGACTTCTTCTCCGCCTTCCACGGTGCCGTGTTTCATTATTTCCAGAAAATAATTTTCTTTACCGAAGATTTCTTGATGTTCTTTTATTATTTTAATGGCCGATTCTTCGTTTTTGTTCGCGAGAGAACGCGCGAGTTCTCCGCCGAGGCATCCAGACAGAGCGATGATACCTTCACTATATTTTCTCAATATTTCTTTATCCATTCGAGGTTTGTAATAAAAACCTTCCAAATGCGAAAACGTCACCAACTTCATTAGATTTTTGTAACCCTGCATATTTTTGGCTAGCAAGGTGAGGTGATATCTCTTGTTGTCGATTCCGGGGTCTTTGTCGAGTCTGGAGCGGTTCGCAACATAGCCTTCCACGCCGATGATGGGCTTAATTCCTACTTTTTTTGCCAACTTGTAAAATTCAATCGCGCCATACATATTGCCGTGGTCAGTGATGGCCATCGCAGGCATATCGAATTTCTTGGCAAGATCGACTAAATCTTCAAGTTTTGAAAGTCCATCTAGTAGGGAATAGTGTGAGTGGGTAT
>JBBUBO010000010.1:0-2600 GCA_038058205.1 Patescibacteria group bacterium | reverse complement strand
GATGGAAATTGATTTCTTGGGGTTAGTTAATATTTTTAAAACTCTCAACCGCACCAATTATGTCATCAGTGTTGAAAAGTGCTGAGCCGATAACGAGACGGTTCGCTCCAGCGGAAACTAAACTTTCTGCATTTTCTAAATTTACTCCCCCATCTACAGAAATTATCAAAATAGAAAACTTTTCTTTTAACTTTTTTATATTTTCTAACACTCTTTCATCAAACTCTTGCCCCTGAAAACCGATTTCACTTATTCCCATACACTGCACAAAATCCACAGAATTTACTAAAGGAAAAATTTTAGATATTTCAGTATCAGCGTTAACGGCTAAGCCTATTTGAATACTGTCTCGTACATACATATCAATACCTTCCATAAAATTCTTAAACTCTTCTACATTACCTACGGCTTCTAAGTGAAAAATAATTCTTTTCGGACCGAGTTTAGTATAGATATCAAAATTTTCCACTGCATCAGACACCATAAGGTCAAGTTCAAAATCAATGTCTTCCCAAAAAGGCAGACCTTCTTGTTCATTTATAATTCGGCGAAAATGTTCATCTAACTCTGGCACTCCTACCTCAAACGGCCAAGAAATATTTTTTACAAAAATCCCATCACAAATATCTATCTGCGCGACGGGAACAATACCTCGCACTAAAGCGATTTTGTTTTTTAAATCTTCATAATTTTTCGGCAAGATTGCCGGTATGATATCCATAGAATAGCGACTAGCAATTAGCTACTAGCGTCTAGCTTTTTAATTAAACTATTAAGCATTTTCATGGTTTCAGATAATAAAATATCAACTTTTGAATAATTAATTTTACTAGTTTCTGATATTCTTTTCGCAATATCAATCTGTGTTTCTAGTTCCGCACCAGATGCAAATGCAATAAATAAAAATCTTTTAAATTCAACATCACCACCACGCATTTTTCCTTCGGCAATATTAGATGGCATAGAAACAGCTGCTCTGCGAATCTGTGAAGTTAATCCAAATTTTTCATCACTTGGAAAATTTTTTGTAATATCATAAATGGCCACAACTAAATCCATAGCTTTGCCCCAAACTTGAAGTTTTTTGTAATCATTTATCATACTAGTTGCTAGTTGCCAGAAGCTAGTTGCTCGATCTTTTCTATACGCCGAATATGACGCTCGTCACCAGAAAATTTAGTCGCGAGAAAAAGTTCCACGGCGAATTTCGCTTCATCGAGAGATACAAAACGAGAACCGATAGCTAAAATATTTGCATCATTATGTTCCCGAGTAAGTTTAACAACTTCAAAAGAATCTATACTGCGTTCACCTTTGATATCCACCGGACTTTGAGGTAAAACTTCCCCATAAAATACTGCCGCTCGAACTCCGGAGACTTTATTCGCGCACATTGCCTCACCTTGTCCGCCTCCACCTAAAATTATTCCCCTTCGTCCTTCAGACTCAGGGCCTTCGGCCACAGCCTTAGCAACTGGGATAATGAAGTCTGGATAATCGTCATTTTCATCATAATTAAAAGCGCCTTTGTCTTCTATCTCATAACCAAGCTCGCTTAAATATGTTTTAAGTTTTTCTTTCAACTCATATCCGGCATGATCTGCTCCAATATAAATTTTCATTTTATTAAATCTTGATTTCTAATTTTCCTCCAAGTGCTGTTGAAAGCTTCTTGAGAAATGAAAGCGTAGGATTATATGCTCCAGATTCAAACCGAGCTATGGCAGGTTGTTTTGTGCCAAGTTTCTTCGCTAAATCTTTTTGAGACATTTTCTTTTCTATTCTCATTTTTATAAGAGCGCGAATAATAGCAAATTCTGGCTCTAAATCATCATACGCCTTTCTAAACTTAGGATTTTGCATCCATTTCTTATGTAAATCAGAAAATTTTGTCATATTTTTTATTGATTTTTTTTGTTCTTTTTTCATACTTTTAAGTATAACATATGTGTTATATCATGCAAGTGGATAACCTAAAGAATTGCTTCGCGTCTTCTTTTAGCTAAATCTAATTCTTTTTTTGGTATTTTATCACTCTTTTTTATAAAAGCATTAAGTAAAATAGCGTAATTTTGATGGAAACAATATATTATTCTGATAGAAATTTTACCAGATATGCGTAATTCAAAAAGTCCACCACCCAAACTTTTACTATAAGGCATTTCTATTTCATTTCCAACCATTTCTAATAAATACAAAACCTTTGAAACTTTACTTCTAGTAGTTTCTTCTAAATGATCTAGGAATTTATCTATATCAGTTGTGAAATTTCTTATTTCCATTTTTTAATAAAAACGTGTTATTTCATTTTTTCTTTCAACTCATATCCGGCATGATCTGCTCCAATAAAAATTTTCATTTATTTAATACTATTTCCTGTTTTAATAACGTGATCTACGAGTGTGTAAGTGTACCCCATTTCGTTGTCATACCATGCAAGAACTTTTACCAAATTTCCTCCGACGACGCGAGTCATTTTCAAGTCTGCGATGCAACCATATTGACTACCTAAAATATCAGAAGAAACGAGCTCTTCTTCGGTTGCAGAAAAAATTCCTTTCCAGCGAGATTCCATACTAGCTTTTTTAAAAATCTCATTT
>JBBUBO010000009.1:0-11083 GCA_038058205.1 Patescibacteria group bacterium | reverse complement strand
CAGTAATGCGTTCAGCTGAGAAGTACTAATGTTTCGATTCCTGTTAAGAAATTTGCAAACCACACCCAGAAGTAGAGCACAGCTCACTACTGGGAAAATTAAAAACAAAAATTCATAAACTTTATAGAGGATATTTCGGGGTGTTGTATGGAGCTCCATACATTTGTAGGGTCAAATCCCTACCACCCCGACCAAATTTTCCTTTTATCTGATCTGCCGAGAGGGGTTTTACCATCTCGGCTCCTCTATAAAGTTTATGAATTGCAAAAATTAAATGTTTTGTTTTGGTGGTTCAACGCTAGGGTCACACCTCTTCCCATTCCGAACAGAGAAGTTAAGCCTAGTAGTGGCGATGATAGTCTCTTGAGGCAAAAGTAGCTAGCCGCCAAAACAAAATATTTAATAAACTAAAAAGCAAAAGCGAAGTCCCGTACCAAGCTGTGCTTTGGTTCGGGATAGGTAGGCGCCAGAACAATGTATTTAAGTCTAAAATAACCAGTAAGAAATTATTGGTTTTTTGTGTTCTTAATTTTTTCCTTAATATACAATATATTGTAGGTTAAGGAATTTTTTAATTTATTGCTTTTAAATTATAGGTGACTATACTCAGATTGGGGTTTGTTTGTTGTCAAAAAAATAACTTTTTCCCTATTTTTATATACTTTACACTCACGTGGAGGTAAGTCATGAAAGTACTAATCGTTGGTCATGGAGCTCGTGAACATGCGATAGTGAGAAAAATTCATGAGCAGAACAAAGATGTCATTTTGTACGCTGCGCCTGGGAATCCAGGGATCGCCCAGATTGCTCAATGTGTGAGAATCTGGGCCATGGACATAGATGGCCTAGTCGAGTTTGCAGTGCGGGAACAGATCGACTTCACTATCGTTGGTCCTGAAGGTCCTCTGGGAGAGGGCATCAAGGATAGATTTAGTGAAGTAGGATTGGTTTTGTTTGGTCCTTCGCATTCAGTAGCTCAGCTTGAACTCAACAAGGAGTTTTCAGCATCGTTAATGAACTGGTACCAGATTCCGACTGGGTGGCATAAGGTGTTTTACACACCCGAAAAAGTTTTTGCTTTTGCTAAAAAACAGGGCTATCCACTGGTAATAAAAAATCCTTTTCCGGCATCTGGAAAGGGGGCCTTTGTGTGTTTTAATCAACCCCAAGCAGATTTTGCTCTGGGGAAAATTCAGGAACAACAGAAAGGAAGGTCTGGGGATTTTCACTTTTTCGTGATGGAGTACCTGAAAGGGGTGGAAGTTTCCATCATGGCTATAGCAAATGGAACACATGTGGTGTATCTGGCATCATCGGAAGACCACAAGCACCTGCTTGATGGTGATGAAGGACCAATGACTGGAGGAATGGGGGCTATTACACCATCTCCATTTATCACTCCAGAGCTTCAACTAGAGATCCATGAGAAGATCATTCTACCTACACTCAAGGCCATGGAAGCAGAAGTTCGGCCGTATTCAGGAGTGTTGTATGCGGGGTTGATGCTTACCCCCGAAGGTCCCAAAGTCATCGAGTTTAACTGCCGTTTCGGTGATCCAGAGACTCAGGTGATTCTGCCTCTCTTGGATTGTAATCTGCTCGATATTTTGTGGGCAGCGTCTGTGGGGGGCCTGCAACATATTGATATTCCTGCTCCAAAAGGGGCAGCAGCTTGTACTGTCCTGACGGCCAAAAATTATGGTTACGGTCGTCCGGAAACAGGGAAGGTGATTATTGGTTTGAGACACCTGGAACAGCAGGAAAATGTTCAGGTGCTTCACGCAGGAACAAGTATGCGTGAAGACGGGTACAATCTGGAGACAGCAGATGGTCGAGTGGTGAGTATTGTCGGTTTAGGCGATGATTTGCCGACGGCAATCATTCGATCAAGTCAGGCTGCTGATGGTGTCTATTTTGATGGAGTGCATCGTCGGCGTGATATCGGCCACAAGGCATTGGCTTATCTTAAGAAGGAGGGAAAAATATCATGAGTAAAGAGGTTGTGTCGGTTGGAGAATCTTCCAGCATGACACAACCTCTTTTTTAGTGTTACAATACCCTTATGATCCCGTTAGAAGTCATTTAGTTTATTTATATTACGGGAAGAATTATTGCAATGATTAACTATTTAGTCGCTATTAGTAAAATTAACTACGGAAATCTAAAGATTTCCTACTTCTAACGGGATGACATGGGCTTTTAAAAGGCAGATTTTTTATTTGGCGATATTGATTTTAACTGTCTCTATTTTTGCATATTTGATAATTAATCCTATTGTAAATAAGGCGCCGACTTGTGTGGATGGTTTGAAAAATGGCACAGAAACGGGTGTGGATTGCGGAGGTTCGTGCGCGAGAGCTTGCATCGCGCAAGTGGATGAAGTGGCGGTACTTTGGACGCGCAGTTTTAGAGTAGTGCCGGGGCGATATAATGCAGTTGCTTATTTAGAAAACCAAAATAGAAATGTGGCGGTCAATAGAATAAATTATAAATTTCGTTTTGCGGATGCGAACAATATTTACATCGGTAAACGTGAAGGCTCCACTTTTATTCCGCCGTCCGGTAAATTTGCAATATTTGAACCGGGGATAGACATCGGGCATTCGATTCCTGTCTACACGAGTTTTGAATTTACGGAAATGCCACAATGGGTGCAAGTCTCGCAAGAAAAAATAAATCAGTTGCAATTGTTAATTTCTAATATCACTCTAACGGGTGAAGAAACAAACCCATTTCTTTCGGCGACAATAAAAAATAATTCACTTTTCACTATTCCAGATATTAGAGTGGTCGCGATTCTATATGATGTAAATCATAATGCCATTTCGACCAGTAGCACTTATTTGGATTCTCTCGGTGGGGAAAGGGCGCAAGATTTGAGTTTCACTTGGCCTGAACCATTTTCTAATAAAATTGTTGAGAAAGAAATAATTCCTTTATATAACATTTTTTCAGTTAAATTAAAATAATACTTGTCCTGTAGTAAATTTTTGATTATTTATGAATAACGATATAATATTATTTTTTAAAATTTTACTACTGGGATGGTAGATCGAGTTGTTAAAAAAATAGATTGGCTCTTGGTTTTTTTTATACTTCCTATTATCGCTGCCGGCCTCGTCACAATGAAGTCTTTTACGCCCATTGAAAATGTTGGGGATTTTTTCAGTAGACAGCTCATCTGGGTTTTGGTTGGTTTTTCTATTTTCTTTCTATTTTCTTTTATTGATTTTCGGTTTTTAAAACGCGCGGACGTTTTAGTTTTTTTATATATTTTATTTTGCGCTATTTTATTTTTACTTTTTATTGTGGGAAATATCTCGCACGGCGCAAAAAGCTGGTTTAACTTCGGTTTCTTTTCGTTTCAACCAGTTGACATGATGAAACTGATTTTGATTCTAATGCTAGCAAAATATTTTTCCCGCCGGCATGTGGAGATCCGTGATTTCAAACATATTTTTATTTCTGGGATTTATATGGCGGTGCCTCTCATTTTGGTTTTATTACAGCCGGACTTCGGCTCGGCGATGATTATATTTTTTATTTGGTTCGGCATGGTGCTCGTATCGGGCATCTCTAAAACGCATTTGTTTGTGGTATTTGCTTCTGGGCTTCTGCTTCTCGTTGTCTTTTGGTTTTTTGTTTTTGCGCCTTATCAAAAAGCGCGCTTGATGAACTTTATAAATCCTTTAGCCGACGTACATAACACTGGTTACAATGCATTTCAATCAATGATTGCCGTTGGCTCTGGACAAATCACCGGCAAAGGCCTTGGTTTTGGCACACAATCACGGCTCAAATTTTTACCTCAACCTCAGTCCGACTTTGTCTTTGCCGCCTATGCCGAAGAGTGGGGCTTGATCGGTTCTCTTTTAATACTTTTCCTCTATAGTATGGTTATTTATCGGATTCTGTATTCTGCGATGCTCGGCGCGCATAATTTTGAAATACTTTTTGGTTTAGGCATTGCTATTTGGTTTATGGGGCATATACTCGTAAATATAGGAATGAATTTAGGGCTAATGCCCGTTACCGGCATACCATTACCTTTTATGAGTTATGGTGGTTCGCATCTCGTCGTCGAATTTGCTGGCTTGGGAATTTTAATGAGTATGAAAAGTTATACGCGATCAGTGCATCGTGATGATACGAAGCAGGAATTTATTGGAGCATGAAAATTATTGATGGCAAAAAATTAAGTGAGGATATTTTATCTCAAATAAAAAACGAGATAAAGTTTTTGAATTTCCAACCAATTTTTTGCGATATTTTAGTAGGCAATGATCCGGCGAGTTTACAATATGTTCGAATGAAAAGGGCTCAAGCAGAAAATGTCGGTTTTGTTTTTCATGAAGCGTTTTTCCCCGTTTCTATAACGACGGAAGCGTTAATAAAAGAAATAGAAATTTTAAATAGAATAAAAAATATGTGCGGTATTATTACTCAGCTTCCATTGCCGAGGCATATAGACACTCAAACTGTCCTAGATAGTATTGATGCTCGGCTAGATGTGGACTGCTTGGGGACGATTGCCAGTAAAAATTTTTATAATGGTTTAGATGCCCATAGATTGAGTTTTCCGACGGCGCTTGCTTGTATGGCGGTGCTTGATTCACTTAACTTAAATTTAACAGGTAAAAAAATAGTTGTTTTGGGGCAGGGGATGTTGGTCGGCAAACCAGTCACAGCATTACTACAGTTTAGAAATTTGTCACCGCTAACTATTATTAATGAAACACCAAACAAAGAAAAGCTGATAAAAAATGCAGATGTTATAATCTCTGGTATTGGTCAAGGAAAATATATAACAGGCGATATGATAAAAGAAGACGCAGTGTTGATCGATGCTGGAACTTCTGAATTAAATGGCGGAATCGTCGGTGATGTGGATTTAGATTCAGTCAAAGATATCGCGGGTTATGTGTCGCCAGTGCCTGGAGGTGTCGGTCCCGTCACTGTCGCTATGCTTCTCAAGAATGTATTAATAGTTGCTAAAAACCAAAGATGAATAATCAAATATTTTATTTTTTTTATAATTTTGCACATCAGTCTGTTTGGTTGGATAATTTTTTTATTTTTTTGGCTGTTTATTTGCCGTATTTGGTGATTTTAGGAGCAATAGTGTTTTTACTTTTTCATCATGAAGTTTTAAAGTCACAAAATCCCTTAGTTGTTTTAAAACAAAAATGGAAAGAAATTACTTTAGTATTTTTTGTAAGCATTGGGGCGCGAGCAGTCACGGAATTACTGAAATATTTAATCCATGCGGATAGGCCTTTTATTAAATTACAAAATGTAAGTTCTCTTTTTCCGGAAACAGGATATTCTTTCCCGTCTGGACATGCGACTTTTTTTATGGCTTTAGCTTTTGCCATTTATTTTTTCCACAAAAAAGCTGGCTACGTCTTTATGTTTTTTGCACTACTCATCGGCCTCGTGCGTATTGTCGGTGGAGTTCATTTTCCAATTGATATTTTAGGAGGATTTATCGTCGGCTTTTTAACTAGTTATATCGTCTTTCGTATTTTTTGTTCTTTTTACAAAATATCCTAAAATTGTCGGTAATAGAGAAATAAAAATAATACTCAAGATAATCGGTGTGAGGAGTTTTTCCGCGTTAGGGATTATTCTACCTAAATAAAATCCAATACTTATTATTCCTCCGATCCATAAAAAACCGCCGATTAAAACATATTTTATAAATTGTTTATGATCCATCTCTACTGCTCCAGCCAAAGTAGGAGAAAAAGAGCGAACTATTGGAATAAATCTGCCGAGGACCAAAGTTTTGTTGCCATATTTTTTATAAAATTTTTCCGTGTATTCTAGATGTCTTTTTTTGAACCAATATTTATCATTGCTATTTAAAATAAAATTACGAATTTTCTTACCCATGCTATAGGAAAAGATATAACCCAAAACACTTGCGATAAAAAGAATTCCTACTAATAATACTATATCAAAATATCCTTGAGATGCCAAAAAGCCGGTAATAAAAAGCAAACTGTCTCCGGGCAGGAAAAGGGTTGGCGGAAAAGATTCTAAAAAGATAATTAGGAATAAAACACCATACGCCAAATAACCCGCAGACTCTATAAAACTCATTAAATAATCCATAAAAGGCATTATAACATCATTATCATTTAGAGTTGCTTATTTTGTAAAAAACGTATAGAATACCCCTATCTTTATGTGGACCCCGAAGGAAAGAATACTTCCTACGGGGCAAGAAAAATTATGATTAAGAAGTTAATTTTAGCGTTTTTTATACTTTTACTTGGAGCTAGTGTAGCTCTTTTTGTATATAAGACAGAACCTAAATTAAATAAGAATTTTGAGACACAAAGAGCCTTTTTCAAAAAGTTTCCTTTTCGTTTAGGTTGCGATCTCTCCAATGGAAGCTTTTTAACATATAAAGCTGATGTAAGTGCCGTACCTACTGGGCAAGCAACGGAATCAATGGATGCGCTTCGTGATGTGATTGAACGCAGAATAAATATTTTCGGAGTTTCTGAACCAGTCGTGCAAGTAGAGAATGGCGGTTTAATTTCTGGTGGAGGAGAAAAATTGATAATTTGTCTGCCTGGAGTAACTGATGTAAAAAAGGCGACAGAAATGATCGGTCAGACTCCAGTTCTTGAATTTAAAACTGAAGCTCCAAAAGACGCTCCACAAAGTGTAACGGTGGATGAAAATGGAGTGGCAAATCTTTCTATCGGTTCTTTATATTCTCCGACTGAATTAACCGGCAGATATCTACAAAAAGCTACTTTGACATTTAATGATACTACTCGTGAACCGCAAGTCAGTTTGCAATTTGACGATACTGGTACAAAACTTTTTGCAAAAATCACGAAAGAAAATATCGGAAAAACTGTAGCTATTTATTTAGATGGTTCTCCGGTTTCCGTGCCCGTCGTACGTGAAGAAATACCAAATGGTCAAGCAGTTATCTCCGGAAGTTTTACTCCAGCCGAAGCGAAGCTCTTGGTTGGCCGATTGAATTCTGGAGCTTTGCCTGTGCCCATAAGTTTATTATCTACACAGACCATTGGCGCAACTTTAGGAGAAAAGGCTATTAATGCTGGAGTGAAAGCGACGATTATCGGTTTCTTATTGATTGCTCTATTTCTCATCCTTTGGTATCGCTTGCCGGGACTTATCGCTGTTTTGTCTTTGTCTATTTTTGTTTCAATAATTTTATCTTTGTTTAAACTTTTGCCGGTGACTTTGACGGCGGCTGGTATCGCTGGATTTATAATTTCTATGGGAGTAGCGGTGGATGCAAATGTGCTTATATTTGAGCGTGTCAAAGAAGAGTTACGTTCGGGGCGCACTATCGCTGACGCTGTGAAGCTCGGCTTTTCTCGCGCATGGCTCTCTATTCGTGATTCAAATATTTCAAACTTAATTACCGCGCTTATTCTTTTCTGGTTTGGAACGTCCCTTATTAAAGGTTTTGCGTTGACTCTCGGTATGGGAGTGATCGTTTCAATGTTCTCGGCTATTATTATCACACGAATATTTTTGTCCGCACTTATTTTAATCGGAGAAGGTAAGGTCGCTAGATTTTTATTCAGTTCAGGAATTTCTAAATAATTATGTTTATTGTCAAACACAAAAAAATATTTATCGGCATCTCCATAGCATTGGTTCTCTTCTCCATTGTGTCTTTGTTTGTGTTCGGCCTAAAAGTAGGAATTGATTTTAAAGGTGGCGCATTAACAGAAGTTGTGTATAAAACAGAACGTCCAAAACAAGTCGCTTTAAATCAATCTTTAGACGCTTTGAATTTTGGCAGTATGCTTCTTCAGCCGACTGGTGACTTTGGCTATATAGTTAAATCTCGTGATTTAAATGACGCTGAACATGCGCAACTTTTGAGAACGCTCGGAGATAGTGATATTTTAACCGAAACGAGCTTTTCTTCGATTGGACCCCCGATTGGAAGAGAACTTACTCGCAAAGCGATAATGGCACTCATTTTGATTTCTCTGGCGATTATTGCTTTTATTGCTTTTGCTTTCCGTAAAGTTTCGCAACCGGTTAAGTCTTGGAAATATGGATTGATAGCTATCGTGACACTTTTACATGACGTGATGATACCGATAGGTTTATTCGTCGCGCTTTCGCATTATTATGGCGCGGAAGTGGATACTCTTTTTGTAGTGGCAATTTTGACGATACTCGGTCTTTCTGTTTCTGATACGATAGTTATCTTCGACCGAATTCGAGAGAATTTAAGAAATGAAGCTCATATAGAAAAAGCATCTTTTAGCGACATTGTGGGCAAGAGTTTAGGACAATCTTTCGTCCGATCTATCTGCACTTCGCTCACTGTCATCCTGGTACTCCTTGCTTTATTCTTTTTTGGTCCAATAACGACAAAATATTTCGCCTTGATCTTAACTACTGGAATGTTTTTCGGAACATATTCTTCGATTTTCTTGGCATCGCCACTCTTGGTATGGGTAGAAGAATGGCAGAAAAAGTAGATTATTGTGCAAATAAACTTGCGCACAGTCCTCGTTTGTTGGTATAATCTTTATATGATTTATATTTACATAATTTTAGGGGTTTTGTTTCTGTGGATGATTTTTATCTACAATAGTTTTGTTGCTTTGCAAAATCGCGCCAAAGAAGCTTGGGCAGATATTGAAGTTCAACTCAAGCGTCGATATGATTTGATTCCGAATCTTGTAAACACCGTAAAGGGTTATGCCACACACGAAAGTTCAGCTTTTGAAAATGTCACCAAAGCCAGGAGTATGGCAATGGGGGCGAACGGTCCGACTGCCGAACACGCGCAAGCAGAAAATATGCTAACTGGCGCGCTTAAATCTATTTTCGCCATTTCTGAAGCTTATCCAGATTTGAAAGCTAATACGAATTTCTTAGAATTACAGCGCGAACTTTCCGATACCGAAAATAAAATCCAATCAGCGCGCCGATTTTACAATACGAATGTTCGTGATTTGAATATTAAAACTGAATCTTTCCCTTCCAATATTATTGCTGGACTTTTTCATTTTTCAAAGCTGGACTTTTTTGATTTAGCGGATAATGACATTGCTCAAAATCCAATCGAAGTAAAATTTTGATATGTTAAAATTTTCATGGTTACACCAGAACTTATAAGTTATATAAAAGGAGAGTTTGCAAAAGGTAAAACACGTGAGATGATTCGCGCAACTTTAGCATTCGAGGGCGGATGGAGCGAGGTTGATATAAATGATGCATTTAGGACAGTTGTTCCAATACAGAGCGATCCAATAAAGATAAACCCAACACAAAGTAGCCCAATAGAGAGCAGTTCCGTTCACAGTTCTTTTCAGTCTCCTGTAATAACAGAATCTTCTTCATCTAAAATAAGCAAATTCTCTCTAGTTGTTGTGATTGTTGCGCTCATCGTCTTTGTTGCTTGGTTTTTTTATCGTGCCCCAATGATGAGTTTTTGGAATTCTTTAGTAAGTAGCCTTAGTACTCTTACATCAACTATTAAAAATATTGCAGTAAAGCCGGAAGCTACAACACCAGTTGTAGATAATATAGTAATACCAGAACCAGTAGCACCGGCCGTTGTGTTCAAAGATTGCGGAACTAGCGCGTCACCGGATTTGAAAAATTCTAAAACATATAGGGACAACGTAGTGTTGAATTGTTTAGGAAATAGCGCTCTTGTCTGCGAAGATGCAAAGGCTGTTTTGACTGACGCTTTATTCCCAAGCATAGTGGAAATCGTCAAAGATCCAAGTCAAAATACTTGTAGCTTTAGGTTGTCGTACGCAAATGATAGTACGTTAGTAGATGCTAATGGCAATAGTCTATCCGGCCAATATATTTCATGCCCGATTAACATTGTGAAAGCAGTGGATGAAAGCAAGCCGTCTTCTCCAGTATTTAAAGCCCCGACTTTGACCGATGTAAATAAATACGCGAGTCAAATATATTTCTACGGAACCCTCGGCGTGTTTATGGAAAATAATTTTGATATAAATAAAATCCAGACTCTCGGTTGTAGCGGAAATTACATTAATTCGGTAATAATGAGCTATCAAAAAACTCAATAAACATATTTTATTGTGGTAGAATAGAAAAATGACGACACTTTATACGGAACAGTCTAAAAATGTAACAAAAACATGGCTACTTATGACGGTGTTTTTTATTGTGATTATCGGCTTCGGTTGGTTTTTTAGTTTTTATTATAATAATCCAAATGTTCTTTACTTTTTTGTTTTATTCAGTATTTTGATGAATTTTTTCTCTTATTGGTTTTCAGATAAAATCGTCATCAAGTTGGCTGGTGCTATGCCCGCAAATAGAACAGAACATTTTGCTTTATATACAACCGTAGAAAATCTTTCAATCACTGCGGGTTTGCCGCCGCCGAAAATTTATATTATCAAAGATAATGCGCCGAATGCTTTCGCGACAGGGCGAGATAAAGAGCACGCTGTTGTGGCAGTGACGACTGGATTGCTCGATATTTTGGATAAAACAGAATTGGAAGGAGTGATTGCACATGAGCTCTCGCATGTGGGAAATAGAGATATGTTGCTTTCAACAGTGGTTGTAGTTCTTGTCGGTTTTATTTCCATCTTAGCAGACTTTTTTACACGTAGTATGATTTTTGGTGGACATAGAGACGATGATACTAAAGCTCGTGGCATGCTGGTATTGGGGGGAATAGCGCTATCAATTTTAGCGCCAATTTTTGCAATTCTGATTCAGCTCGCAATTTCTCGTAAACGCGAATTTTTGGCGGATGCGTCCGGAGCGTTACTGACTCGTTATCCGGAAGGCTTAGCAAACGCTTTGCAAAAAATTTCACAATACAGTAAACCAATGTCCCATCAATCGAAAGCTATAGCGCATTTATACATTGCAGATCCCCGCCCGCATGACTCGCGTCAGCGTGTCGGGCAGGCAAAAGGTTCAAAAATTAGTGGTTTTTTTGCCACTCATCCACCAGTAGAAGAGCGAATCAAAGCTTTGATTGGTAAGTAAGATTGGGTTATACTCAATATATGGAAATTAAGGATGTGGAAGATTTGGCAAAGTTGGCCAGAATTGAGCTTGG
>JBBUBO010000008.1:0-9207 GCA_038058205.1 Patescibacteria group bacterium | reverse complement strand
ATCTCTAAACGGTACACCAACTGGACAAACTAATACTATCTTCTTAGGCGGACAAACAGCTTCCAATGGAACATTCAGCATTAGCGTTCCACCCGGAATATATAAAGTTCGCGCAGACAAACCGGGTTATAAATCTCCCACAGAAAGCACAGCGACTGTAACAACTGCAACTATTCCCATGGGCACAATTGCTTTAACTACCGCTGCTAGAACTATTACTGGCACAATTAAAATTGATAATAGCGGAGTATCTAATGCCTTCGTGGATGCTACAGATGGAGCCGGCGGTTATGCAGTAGCTCAAACTAGTTCTACAGGCACTTATACTCTTAACGTGGATAACGGAACCTGGACTATCAGGGCGCACAGTCACGGCTACGAAGGCGGTCCTTTGCCGGTGACGGTTAGCGGTAATAGTCCAAGCGGCCAAGACCTTGCCCTAACTGCGATTTCTGGTTTTACTATTTATGCAGAACGTCCGGAAACTATTACACCGACTTCCGGAGGATTTGTTACCAATACTGACATTGGCGCAAACTTCCAAATGGAAATTCCAGCTAATGCATTAGGTACAGGTTCTAATGCCGCCACTGTTACAACCAAGATAAATACCGCTATGCCTAATCCGCCCTCTGGCGCAATTCTCTCAAAAAATGCTGTGTCCATTGACGCAGTAGGCTCTGATGGCTCGCCGATTTCAAGTTTGAACGATGAAATAACCATCACTATTCCATATACCGAAGCTGATTTACCAGCTGGCACTACCGAAGCTTCTCTGGTGATTGGTGTTTGGAACGATGCGAATCAAACTTATGATACTTTGGCAACTACAGTTGACACAACATTGAATACTTTGACGGCGACAGTTTCCCACTTGTCCGACTTCGCTCCGTTGGTGGCATCCGGTGGCTCCGCGCCTTCGACTCCGACTGGCCTAACCCCAACCAATGGTGGCAATGGCACAAGCATTAATTTGTCATGGGCGGCGACAAGCGGCGCTTCTACTTACAATGTCTACAAGTCCACCGACAATTCTAGTTATCCACTACTCGCTTCTCCTACCACTAATAGTTATTCTGCAACGGGCTTGACTGCTGGTACAACTTATTATTTTAAAGTAAGCGCCGTCAATTCTACGGGCGACGAATCTGCGGCTACAAATGCTGTGTCTCTGGAACCTACTGTAGCAAGCAGTGGTGGCGGAGGAGGTGGCGGTGGCGCAGTCGCCGGATCTACTCCGGTTGTTACCTCAGTCGTGCCTGCTACTCCAGCTATTCCCGGGACGACCATTGCCGGGTGCGGGAAGAGAACTTTAGGCTTTAGCACTTCATCTGGTGTTTCATGCGTTGGTAATACGGCTACTGTTTCAGCTACACCTGCAACTCCTGCGACCCCAAGCACAAGTTCTTCTTCGTCTTCAACATCTGGAGGTTATGCTCTTGGTACTGTGACATTAAAAAACGGTAGCCGTGGCGCAGCCGCAAAGGAACTTCAGAGATTCTTAAATGATAAATTGAATCTTGGTTTAGTACTTGACAGTGTCATAGGACCAAAGACGATTGCTGTAATTAAACAATGGCAGAAGGACAACGGACTGGTAGCTGATGGCCTCATTGGCGCAAAGACAAAAGCGTTAATAAATGCTCAGGCAGCTACTCCCGCTATCCCAGCAGTACCCGGCGTAAGCTCCGCGACACCTGCCAAATACAACATGGGAACCAAAACTCTCAAAAATGGCAGTCAGGGCGCAGATGCGAAGGAACTTCAGAGATTCTTGAATGACAAAATGAATCTCGACCTAAAGCTTGATGGTGTTATTGGCCCGAAGACAATTATTGTTATTAAACAGTGGCAAGCGGACAATGGTCTAGTGGCTGATGGTCTCATCGGTCCAAAGACAAAAGCGTTGATAAATGCTCAGTAAAAAAAGGAAAGTAATCAACAGAAATAAATTATTTGTTGTGTTACAATTAGTCTATGCTTGACTTGCTTTTTAAAGTTTGGTTTTTTATCGCCATTTTGCCTTTTACTATCTTTCTAGAAGGGAATAAAATGTTTGCCAAATTCTTAAAAAGAAAAGATATATATGCATATTGGGATGTTTGGCATGCTTTTCTACTTCTTTTATCCATCATCCTGCTCGTCTTATGGCTTAAAGGGTATTCTCTATAGATTAAAAATCAACTTCCAAAATCCGATACTTATAACTCTGCTATCGCAGAAATATAAGTATTTTAAAAAGTAAAAAAGTTTTCCACTTTTAGCTTGTGTATTTTGGGCGGGGTTATATACTTAACTTAATGTTAAAAAATAAAATCTATAGGTTTTTGTTTTCTCTTTTAGCTGTTTTTTTATTTTCTCAAAGTGGAGCTTGGGTTTTTGGTATTTCTAACGCTTATGCTGTTAATTTTCAAGGAGATGCTCGAATTATTGACGACACTCATTTGGATTTTTCTCCAAGTCAATCAGTGTATCCTTTAAATATTATTACTGGAAATTGCGCTAGCAATGTCGGGAATATAGGAGTCACGAGTACAAAATTTTTTAAGGGAGATTATCCTGATGATTCTAGGCAGTTTGGTTCTTCTGTTGGAACTCCAACTTTGTATTATAACAATGTTGATTTAAGTACTTTGATAAATAAGGGCGATGATTATTATTGGGCGCAATTTGTAATCTCTACTATGAATAACGCTAATTGCGGATATAGCGCAAAGGGCGATATTGTCTATGTAACTTTTGAAGTATTGAATGGAAAATTGAAAACTGTCAATCCTCCAGCCAGAGCGAATTGTGTTGATGGAATACAAAATCAAAATGAAACGAGTATTGATACCGGTGGAGTATGTAGCATTTATTCAAGTCTTTTTAGTGATACTTTAGAAGGGATCAGCGGTTCTTTTAATAACGTCATTCAAACACTTGGAAAAAATCTAACTGGAATTTTAACTAGAATAGATGTGAAAACAAGTAATCCCAGTGCTATTTATTACAGCTCTCGACCGTGGCTTAATTTATATGAGTGTGCTGATGACACTTATGGCAGCACTGTTTTTAGTGGTTCAAATTGTACTATAGTTTACTCCGGTTATTCAGATGATCTTAGTAAATTAACGGCAAGTGTACAGAGATTTTATACTAATCCTATTGTTTTAAATCCATCCAAATATTATTTTTTTACTTCAGCTGGAAACAATGCTTTTAACACTACTCCTAGTTATCATGGAAGTTCTCAAAATACAGTAGATGGCGCTTGTTATCAATATAGACTGGGTTCTACTGCCACTGTTGCTCCTTGCGCCACAATTTCAGATTTGTATTTTAATTTGTATGGAATAACAAAATATGTTCCGGTGTTGAGTTCTGAAAAAATTATCACTTCTTTTAGTTTTCAAGATTTAATTTTTGCTGTGAATGGTGTGGTTGATGAAGCAAATCATACTATTTCTCTAGACGTACCTTTAGATACGAACACAACAAGTCTTGCGCCTATGATTTCGATTTCTGATAAAGCATCTGTGAGTCCAAACAATAACGTGGCACAAGATTTTACAAATCCGGTGGTTTATACAGTGACAGCAGAAGATGGTTCTATTCAGACATATACAGTAACAGTAAAAAAAGTTTGTACGATAGATTGTTTTTCAAATGTGCTCTTTTTGCCGGGACTTGAAGCAAGTAGGCTTTATACACAGAAAGAGGTGTTGGGTGTTTCTATAGAAGATCAACTTTGGGAGCCGAATTTGAATATTGATATTGAAGATCTTTATTTAAACACGGATGGGACGAGTAAAAATTCGAATATTTATACGAGAGACATTATTGATAAAGGTCAAGGTATAAAAAATATTTATAAAAGTTTTTCAAATATGATGGATGATTTGGTTGTTAATAAAAAAATAAAAGCATGGGAACCTTATGCTTATGATTGGCGGCAAGATGTACAAGATATTGTGGATAATGGCACTAAATATCAAAATGGTAATAAATTACTAATAGATACACTTCAATCTTTGGTTGATAATTCTAGAAATGGGAAAGTGACAATTGTGGCGCATAGTAATGGAGGGCTTATCGCAAAAGCTTTATTAAAAAAATTACAAGATGATAAATATGCTGGAAGAAATAATTTAATTGATAAAGTAGATGTACTTATTTTAGTGGCTGTTCCAGAGATAGGTACGGCAAAAGCTGTACCAGCAATGCTTCATGGATATGATCAAGAGATTTTTGGCGGCTTGCTGATGGATGCGATGCATGCACGAGAATTGGGAAAAAATATGCTTGGAGCTTTTGGACTTTTGCCAAGTAGAGAATATATAAATAGAGTTGATGCTTCACCGGTAACATTTGTAGATAGTTTGATTCCGTCTAATATCACAACAAAAATGGTACAAATATTTGGCAGTGCTTTAAGTTCTTATGAAGAATATAAAAGTTTTCTTTTTGGAGGAGAGGGTAGAATAAATCCAACGATCAGTCAAATAAATTTACCCATTAGCTTGTCACAAGACTTATTTAATAAAGCAGAAAATTTACACAACAATATTGATGCATGGATTCCGCCTACTAGTATGCGAGTAATAGAAGTAGCAGGTTGGGGAATAGACACTGTTGCAAGTTTTGAATATTATCCTAAATTAAATAATAATTTGTCATATGTGTTAGACGAACGCCCTCGGTTTACCGCTGATGGGGACAAGACTGTTATTGTGGTAAGTGCTCAATATATGAGTGTTTTAGGTAATGCAGAGAAGTTTTGGTTGAATTTACTCAATACTAAGATTGAACATACAACCATATTAGAGAATCCTAATCTTTTAAATTTTTTAACTAATATAATTAAAACAATACCAGACAATAGTTTGTCTACAATTAAGCCAATAGATACGTTAAATCGTTTTAGAATGTCTATACATTCTCCAGTAACATTTGATGCTTATAATGTTGATGGAAATCATACAGGTAAAAGCTGCCCACCAGATAGTGAATTTTGCTATGTAGAAGAAAATATTTTAAATAGTTCATATTTAGAATTTGGAGAGGGAAAATATATAAATTTACCTGAAAATCAAATGTCTAAAGTGAAATTACAGGGAACAGATATAGGGACATTTACATATAATTCAGAAAAAGTCTTACCAGATGGCACATCTACTGTTTCTTCTTTTGTGGATATTCCAGTGACGACACAAACTCAAGCAGAAATAACCTTAGATCAAGCTGGGATTCCACAACTTGCTTTAGATGTGACGGGGGATGGTGTAAATGATTTCACTTTATCTCCAAATGATAATTTTGATCCTGTGATTTATTTACAGATAATGAAAAACACTATTGATTCTTTAGATTTAAGTAAAGCTAAAATAAAAGCTTTTGATAATAGGGTGGATAGTATTATTAAAGCTATTCAAAAAGGAAAGATAAATAAGGCTAAATTAAAAATAGAGCAATTCAAAAAAGCTTTAACATTACATCCAAAAGAAAACGATAAAGATAAAAAAGAGAGAGAAAAGAAAAATGAAAGAGAACATGAAAAAGAAAGAAAAGAACATAAAAAACCAAAGATAAATCAAGCTGATGCACAACTTTTACTTGATATGTTGAATAAATTATTAGATAATATTAGTTGAAATGAATAAATATAAATTATCGTATTTTGTGTTTGTTTTAATTGTTGGAATATTAATAGGAAGTATTTTGTTATTTTTATTTAACCCTGGATTTGTAATTCAATTAATTGGAGTTTTTTCCTTGTATTATGTAATACCGATTGCTTTATTGTTGCTAGTGGTTGATTTTGTTTTTAATTCTCAACACAATAAAAGATATTTAGTTTATGCGGTTTTATCAGTCATTGTTTTATTAATTTTTTCTCTTTTTTTAAGATATTTAGTTAATACTTCTTTTAACATATTTCCGTAATTTTTCCCCATGCTCACTAAACACTTTTTGAAAATACTGCTTATATTTATGGGGATGATTGTGTTGGGATTAATCGGTGTTTTTGGGGTGAGTCAGTTGAATATTGTGGATAGTAAAACACAGGTTGCAAAGTAGTTTATTTATTTAAATTTATTGTACTAAATTACGCTATAGCGTAGTTGTGTACAATTTATATGTTTATTCATTACGTACTACAAAATGATACGATCGTGTGGTTTTGTAGTATGTGTTTAATATATTATATTACGTATACATGTCATCCAAATCATTTCTTTTTTTATTTACCTATTCGTATGAATAAAACTATCGGATAGAGAGCCAAAACAGGGCCTCGGGATTTTTCCATAGAAAATGTTATAATATTTTATATATAAATATAATTATGAATTCACAAAAAGTTATCTTTGCACTCACAAGCATTGCGCACACTAAAGACCCTATCGGAAGAGAGGTGTCTTTGAGTGGAATAATCGGTGAAAATGGTTTTTCTATTCCTGAAAAAAGGATATCGAATCACGTCACTGTTTTGTATGGAAATATGGAAGTCGCAATTCTTCATGATGTAACTGAGGTGCCTATCCGTCTCACAATATCGGAGCGAGATGCCGTATGGAGCGATTCTGGTTCCATGGAGAAAACGATTATAGTCGACACGAACATAAGCGAACAAAATTTTTCTTTTGAGGTGCCGGTTATAGAACGCCGTTTTATTTTTTGGAAAAGAACTGCGGTATTTGTGGTGAAGTTTGCAGTTTCTGTTGTGCAAGACAGCGGAACAATACGCGATAACACCGTAAGGCAATATACCTATAAGGGTGTTTCTGGGAATGAGGACTACAATAGGTATGACAATTTTATACTTCAGGCGGTAATATACTGGAACGGAGAGTTTTTGCGAGATACAGACCCGCCAAGTATCCCGCTTGATCAGAATTTGGTAAAGGCCATGCTGTATCAGGAGAGTCGTGTGGGCAACGATCCAGCCGCGAATATTGATATTATGCAAGTTGGAAATCCAGATGATCTGGCAATGAGAACTTTGCGTGGCGAGTTGCAAGAGTATTGGATACACAATGGAGTGCTACAATTACTTAGTTATCCCGAAGCAAAAATAGAAAGCGCACACGATAGCGTGCATTGGGGAGTGCGATGGCTCTATCACAAAGCGCAGAGTACTACTGAAGACCATCGACGCTTCTGGCGACCTTGGAAAGAGGCTGTCAAGCGATACGGGCCGGGAACAAACAAGTACGCTGATGATGTCTGGAACATATATACCAATGGTATTAAAAAAGAAGGAAGGAATAATATCCAACTATGGCTACCACTCTTGATTCCACTCATCGTCTTTTCCCTCGTTTGGTGGAGTCATATGTCATCAAACACGCCTGTGCAATACACTCATCTCTTAGCAAATGTCGTATCTACGGTAAAATACGAGACAGAAGAAATCCTCGCTCCATTTGATAGTTCACTTCGAGCTTCTATTGTGATACGAGAAAAAGATTGGTGGGAGTCGCTTGAAGTATATAGAGTTTTAGATGAGAGGAAAGTGCTCATCACTCTTTCAGAGAGTCCAGGCGAGCCATCTATTTTACTTGCGCAATTTAGACAACTCGGCGATTCATCTCTTCCATTTCTTGAGGTGTATGGCATTACGCACATGGGACATGGAGATTTGTATATTTATAAGATAGTGGACAGAGAAGCGCTTTTAGTGCTCAAAGTGACGGCGGTTGATGTTAATCCAGACATTCGATTTGCGCCCGATAATAGGGATAAATATGGGCACTCGGAGTGCGGAGAAGTGTTTGAGAAGGATCGTTTGATAAATGATTTTGCTGATGTAAATGACGATGGTTTTTATGACGTAACGATCTCTGGCATCGAAATAATTTTATGTGATAGTGGTGGTGAAGAGTTTTTAGAAGTCGCGCGCATTCCAATAAGGCGACAATATATATGGAATGACGAGAGCAGTTTGTATAAAGCAGAGTAGCTAAATAAAGTCTCAAACCTTATTTTTGTGTGAAGTCGCTTTGCAAAATAGTAGAAATATGATATAGTATATATACCGCAAAGAAAACAGGCATAATCAATTAGTAATTAAGAATTACGAGTTAACAATTTGAAATTCGTAATTAAAAATTTGTAATTGAATAACAAGTCCTGTTTAGTGGGTCGATATTCGTCTTTTGACGGATCGGTACTGCGGCTTAAGGCCGCTTTTTAAATTTAACACAGGTCACTAGGCCCTAGGCACTAGCAATTCAAAAATGCTAAAGCCTAAAGCCTAAAGCCTAAAGCCTATGCCGTTATTAAAATCAAAAAAAGCAGAAATGATCAAGGAACTCGAGGGGGCAATCAAAGAAAGTTCAACACTTGTTTTTGTGAACTTTCATGGTTTAAAAGTATCTGACGAAACAGTTTTACGTAGAGAATTGCGAGCCCAAGGAGTGGACTATAAGGTTTCTCGAAAGACACTTTTAGTTCGTGCTTTGAAAGGTAAAGCTGAAGGAGAAATTCCAGAATTGGGTGGTGAAGTTGCTATTGCCTATTCTAAAGATCAAACAGCTCCAGCACGTGAAGTTTACAATTTTCAGAAGACTCACAAAGGAATATTGAATATTCTAGGAGGAATCTTTGGAGGAAAGTTTGTAAACGGAGCATATATGATGGAACTTGCGACAATACCAAGCAAGGAAGTATTACTTTCTAAATTGGCATTCTTGTTCAAGAGTCCAATGCAACGTTTTGCACTTGCTCTCAGTGAGGTAGCGAAGAAGAAATAAATTTACCTCTCCCCCAACCCCTCTCCATTTATGAAATGGAGAGGGGCGAAGGGGTGAGGGTATTATTAATCAATTAATTAAAAAAATTATGAATAAAGATACATTGTTTGAATGGTTAGACAAAGCAACAACTCTAGAATTAAATGAAGTTGTTAAAGCGATAGAAGAAAAGTTTGGCGTTAGTGCCACTGCAGTGGCTCCCGCCTCCGCCCAAGGCTCCGTCGAGGCAAAGGAAGAACAAAGTATTTATACTGTTGTTTTGGCTTCTGCTGGTGAACAAAAAATTGCAGTTATGAAAATCGTAAAGGAAGCTTTGGGTCTCGGGCTTAAAGATGCGAAAGATTTAGTTGACGCCGCTCCTTCAACATTAAAAGAAGGAATGAAAAAAGAAGAAGCTGCTGACTTGAAAAAGAAGATTGAGGAGGCGGGTGGCAAAGTAGAACTTAAGTAATTTTTAAAAATATCAATT
>JBBUBO010000007.1:0-1022 GCA_038058205.1 Patescibacteria group bacterium | reverse complement strand
TTATGGCAGAATTAAAAGCTTTGTGTATGAAGTGTAGAACAAATAACAAACCAACGATGCGAACGATGGTAAACCCAGTCGTTACAAAGAATGAAAAAGGTAGATATTCTGCAAAGGGTGCATGCGAAGTTTGTGGAGGTAATATGTTTAAATTTATGTCTGCAACTGATGGTGAAGCAATGATGTAATTATTAACTTAACTAATATATTTATGGCAAAAGGAGACGGACATAGAAAAGAAAAAAAGAAACCAAAGAAAGTAAAAAAATAGAGTTGACAAAACACTACTAAAGCACATAATGTGTGTGCCCGCTGGTGTAAACAAGGAGGTTTATTAATGAACACCACTGAGACGGAGAATTCAGTCCCTGGGCTTAAGGAACTACAAGTCCATCGGGCACGAATGGCTCTTAACGTCGGATGGAGTACCCACCGTCTAGTTGTCATTTTTTACCACCTAGACGGAACAAACGAACCATACACATTTTCACGGCTCGACACTGTCCAATCGCTATCTGATCAGTTGGATAGCGTATGGATAAAAGGGGAAGATGCGGAACATGGTTTAATCGATCAACCCATGTGTCGCATCATAAACATTAGTAGTGAGATTGTTCCTATCTCAAAAAAAGTGGGCCGTAGTAACGGCTAAAAAGGGGAGGGCATCCATGAAGTTAAGTTTAATTAACCCAACGGCATAAAGTCCTGTGGCAAACCAATTGCATGCAGGACTTTTATTTAAATAAATTAAGCAAAAACATAAGCTACCTTAAATTTTTAGTTGTTGACAATGATTTTTCGTTCATATATACTTTTCTAACGTCTTTCCTTGTATGGGATAGGGCGTTTTTGTTTGAGGAGTTTCTTTGATAAATTCATAGCCCCGACGTTCCGTCGGGGCAAAAAGAGAACCCTCCGCCTAAGGCGGAGGAGCAAGTCTCAAAAAATAATTTTTAGAGCTAGGGTTAAAACTGAAAATGCAATACAAAATACATTGCTGTTTTTTGTTTTGTTTCGTTCTA
>JBBUBO010000006.1:0-4389 GCA_038058205.1 Patescibacteria group bacterium | reverse complement strand
TTCTGTCCAAGATAATTGATTTATTTTCATCACAAATAGTATCAGAAGTTATCGTATCTTTGAGGCCAACTGCGGCGGCTATTTCTCCGGCAAAAACTTGTTTCACTTCTTCTCTGTCGTTCGCATGCATTCGCAAAATACGTCCGATGCGTTCTTTGTTGCGTGTGCGAGGATTGTAAATATAACTTCCGGCTGAGAGAGTTCCTGAATAAACACGGAAGAAAATAATTTGTCCAACGAAAGGATCTGTCGCCACCTTGAAAGCAAGCGCCGCAAAAGGTTCTGCATCAGAAGCATGTCGAACGATTGGTTCTTCATTGTCTGGATTTACTCCAGAAATAGCTGGAATGTCTAATGGTGATGGCAAGTAGTCCACCACAGCATCGAGCACTAGCTGAACTCCTTTATTTTTTAGAGCAGAACCAGCAAAAACTGGAAAGATTTCATTTGCAATGACAGCTTTACGAAGAGTTTTTTTCAACACATCAATATGCGGAATCATTCCTTCTAGATATTCTGTCATCATACTATCGTCAGTTTCGACAATCTTCTCAATAAGCTGTCCGTGATATTTTTCTGCATCGGCTTTTAAATTTTCAGGAATTTCTTTTTCAATAACTTTATTACCCATCTCTCCTTCGAAATAAAAAGCTTTCATGCGAAGCAAGTCAATTACTCCTTCAAAATTATCTTCGAGGCCGATAGGTATTTGCACACGAACAGCTTTTTTGGAAAGTCGATCTAAAATAGTTGCGTATGAATGTTCAAAAGATGCGCCAATTCGGTCTAATTTATTTATAAAACAAATACGAGGAACCTTTGCTTCGTCAGCATAGCGCCAGTTCGTCTCAGACTGTGGCTCTACTCCAGCCACGCCATCGAAAACGACAACTGCGCCGTCGAGCACACGAAGAGAACGCTTCACTTCTACTGTAAAATCAATGTGTCCGGGAGTGTCAATGATATTAAAACGATGCTTTTTAGTTTTGTCAGTCAAAGCATATGTCGGAGTCCAGAAACAAGTCACCGCTGCAGAAGTAATAGTAATTCCACGTTCACGTTCTTGTTCCATCCAGTCTGTCGTCGTTTCTCCATCATGCACTTCACCTATCTTGTGAGAAACTCCAGTATAAAAAAGCACGCGTTCTGTCGTGGTCGTCTTGCCCGCATCAATGTGCGCGATAATTCCAATATTCCTAACTTTTTCTAGAGGATAGTCTCGTTCCATGATTGATTTTCTTGAGCGAAGCGATTAGAAAATCATCACCCTGTGAAATCCTCGCTTTGCGAGGAGGCCATTTTGTGGCCTATTTCACTGGGGTTAACAAAATTATACTCACTTCGTTCGTTAATTTTCTAAACTAAAAAAACGCCTAAGCGCTTTCACTACTATATATTATAAAAATATTTTTTGCAAACTCAATAGAAACGAAAAAGAGGAGCTGCGCAAGCGCAACTCCTCTCTAATTTGATGTCCCAGATAATGTTAGGTGTCTGGGGTCACCTTTGGATCACCACCCGAAATTGTATCCGATACTCAAGACCTTGTGGCAGTGAGGACACAAGAACACCTGTATCTGTTCGATGAGCCCCTTGGATACTTGCTCGATGACTGCAAGTTCTTTCTCGCAGTGGGGGCAAATCGGGGTTGTGTCCGTTTCTACGATTTCCAGCTTTGCCATAGTAATTCTCCTATTTGCCCCTGCGATAAGGGGTCATGGATGGAACTAACACCCTATTATAGGTAGTATAGCATATTAGGTGGTACTTGTCAAGCCCAGTTTTGGTAAATAAAAAAGCCCCTTCTGGGACTTATTTAAACTACCCTTCGGCAAGCTCAGGGTAAAAAATTGCTCTGCAATTTTTTACCAGGCAAAATGCGCAAAAGCTTTGTTAGCTTCAGCCATTTTGTGAGTGTCTTCTTTCTTTTTAATAGCAGAACCTTCGTTCTTTGAAGCAGAGATGAGTTCATCTGCGAGTTTCAAGTGCATTGGCTTTCCCTTCCCACCACGAGCAGCATCACGAATCCAACGCATAGCTAGAGCTGTTTTTCTTTCAGGACGAACTTCCACAGGCACTTGATAATTTGCTCCACCGATACGCTTTGAACGAACTTCTGTAGAAGGACCAGCATTCTTTAAAGCCAAGTCAAAAATTTCTAAAGGATTTGGGTTGCCTGTTTTTTCTTTAATAACATCAAAAGCCGCATACATCACCTTGCGAGATGTTTCTTTTTTTCCAGACCACATGATGTAGTTTATAAATTTCTCCAATTTTTGAGAATTGTAGACGAAGTCTGGAGCAACGATATTTCGATTTTTAACTTTACGTCTCATTTTTAATTCGTAATTCGTAATTTATAATTATTTTGCTTTTGCGTCTTTCTTTGGCTTTTTGTTTCCGTATAAGGAACGCGCTTGTCGTCTCTTTTCCACTCCTTGAGTATCTAAAACTCCACGCACGATGTGGTAACGCACTCCGATCAAGTCTTTCACACGACCTCCACGAAGCATCACCACTGAGTGTTCTTGTAAATTGTGTCCTTCTCCTGGGATATAAGCAGTGACTTCCATGCCATTCGTCAAACGCACGCGAGCAATCTTTCGGAGAGCAGAGTTTGGCTTTTTAGGAGTAGTCGTAGAAACTTTCGTGCAGACTCCTCTCTTGAAAGGAGCTGGGAAAAATACAGGACGATTTTTCAAAACATTAAAACCACGCGCTAAAGCAACCGTCTTTGTTTTACGGCGCACTTTAGTTCGGTTCTTTTTAATTAATTGATTGATGGTTGGCATAAGTAAACAAAATAGCCCCTTAGGACTATGCCCACAATATACTATTTTAAAATCTAAATTGCAAGACCAGTCACTAAATTAAACAGATAAGCCAAAATCGGACGTAACGACTCAGCAAAGAACACAATAAAAACGAGAAGTAAAATCAGAGAATACTGCTCTATGAAACCAATTATTCTGTAAGTGGAAGAAGGCAAAAGAGAAAAAAGTATTTTAGAGCCATCGAGTGGTGGTATCGGTACGAGGTTGAATATACCTAAAGCCAAATTTACTAAGACAATTACAGAAGTTATGAAATAAAATCCAGCACCGAGGCCAGAAACAGAACGCAACAAAATTCCGAAAATTATTGCAATAGAAAAATTTGTGATAACTCCAGCCGAAGCCACGGCGAGTGTCCCCCACTTTTTATTACTCAAATTGTTTGGGTTGTAAGGCACCGGTTTTGCCCAACCGAATAAGAATGGAGAATGCGAGACGACAAGCACTATCGGCAAAATAACTGAACCGAAAATGTCCAAATGCTTGAGTGGGTTCAAGGTTAGGCGTCCTGCATAGCGCGCTGTCTTGTCTCCAAAAGCTTCCGCCGCGAAACCGTGAGAGACTTCGTGGATAACTACAGACATTATTAAAACAGCTATATAAAACACGGCGTCAGTTGCATTCATGTATCTTTAATGATACCATAAAAAAATTACTTGTCCCGTTAGAAAATTAACGGATTTGTGGAAAGAAGGAAGTTTATTATTTTAATTTTTTAATGGGATGGCGAAAGGATGTGCAATAACTAAAAAGGGTTCAATAGTCGGTGGCGGGTACTCAAATCGCACTCGCGCAACCAAATTCAACCCTACTGGAAAGGTTCGAAAATACTTAAATCTTCAAAAGAAGAAGGTTTTTGTTCCTGAACTCAACAAAACAGTCAGCATCACAGTCTCTACTCAAGGTATGCGCACAATGAAGAAAAACGGCACTTACGCCACTCTTCTCAAAGCCGGACTAATCAAAGCTAAATAAAACGAAAAAACCGACCACAAGGGCCGGCGATGTAACTATGTATGTAGTATATACGTATGCGTACATGTTGTCAATCTCTTTGTATTTGTTCTCGAATATCATCTAAGAGAATATGCCAAGACATTCGTATCTCCCACGAACAACCTTTTTTATAAGCAAGAAATTTAATTTTCTTTTTCTTAGACAAAATACGTTCTTTGGTTCTCATAAAATCACTATCCCCACTCACAAGATATACTATATCTAACTTATCCATGTCATGAATTACTTCATCATGCATTTCAACATCAAAATTACATTTATTTTTTATAACGCCGTCTTTTGTCTTTAATTTTTTTAATGGTTTTGTAATAATACTGTATCCAATTTTTTTGATATATTTATTAAAAGCTTCATTTAAAGATTTAGCTGGCTCCCATGATGGCTGACCAATAAAATATTTTGCAACAACAATATCACTCTCTTGCGCCACCCAACCATAAAGCTTTTTATAGTCAATCATAAAACCGCTTCTTTTCCCTTGATAAAAAAGATTTGCGCCATCAATATACACACCAACTTTAGGTTTAAGTTTAAATTC
>JBBUBO010000005.1:0-3448 GCA_038058205.1 Patescibacteria group bacterium | reverse complement strand
ATATTGGATGCCCCGTTAAACATCGTCGTCTGTCGTCTATTCCAAAGACTATTTATTTTACCTTTTTTTGTCTCTTCTACCACTAAATCCATCGGCACAACACTCCAGCCCAGACGCACTCCGGTAAAACCAGACCATTTAGAAAAGCTATTTATCTCTATTGCGCATTTTTTCGCCCCTTCTATTTCATAAATACTTTTAGGTAGAGATTTATCAAAAATATACTCGGAATAAGAAGCGTCAAAAATAATCACGGCTTTATTTTTTAACGCATAATCTACAAAAGCTTTTAATTGCTTTTTTGTCGTTACGGCTCCAGTCGGATTATTTGGGCTACAGACATAAATAATATCTACTTTTTCTTTGGGCGGATTTGGAATAAAACCATTTTTTTCGTCGCATTTCATGTATACCAAACTCTCATATTTTCCATTTTTAAAACCCCCTGTACGGCCAGCAATAACATTACTGTCTACATACACAGTATAGACAGGATCAGCTACTGCCACCACATTGTCTTGCCCGAAGATAGACTGAATATTTGCCGAGTCTGGTTTTGCACCATCACTGATAAATATTTCTTGCGCGTCTAAAATAATATTTCTTTTTTTGTAAAAATCCGCGAGAGCTTTTCGTAAATTTAAATTCCCTTGTTCGTCTCCATAGCCGGTGTAAGTTTTTTTGTTCGCAAGTTTTTTTACTCCATTTTGCAATCCTTTCACAATGGTCGGTGTCAGAGCTTCGGTGGTATTACCAATACCAAGACGCATTATATCTACTCCAGGATTTTTTTGGATAAAATCTTTTGTGCGCCTTGCAATTTCTGAAAATAAATAACCGCCTTGCAATTTTTCGTAATTTTTATTGATCGTCGCCATTTTATTTGATTAATTTTAATTCTTTCAATGTTTTTTCTACTACTACTCTATTTTTCCCCTCAATAAATGTAAGTGGCAACCTCAAACTCTCAGTAATTAAGCCCATCATGGACAATGCTGTCTTTACTGGTATCGGGTTTGATTCAATAAAGTTTACATTCATTAAATCAAGCGTTTGATAATGTAATTTATTTGCCTTTACCCAGTCCCCTTTTAATGCGTAGTGGATCATGTCGGAAAATATTTTAGGAATTTCGTTGCAAACGACAGATATGCAACCCTTCCCACCGACAGCGATCAAGGGTAAAGCAATAGCATCATCTCCCGCAAGCACCACAAAATCTTTTGGACCATTTTTTCGAACTCCATTTATTATTTCCATCATTTGATTCAGTGATCCAGATGCTTCTTTGACGGCCACAACCTCCGGCACTTCACGCGCAATTCTCAAAATAACAAACGGAGAAACATTTGAGCCTGTTCGTCCGGGAACATTATAGAGAATGATCGGCAGTGCTGTGGCCTTGGCTATCGATTTAAAATGCGCCACGAGGCCATTCGGAGTTGGTTTATTGTAATAAGGTGTCACATGAAGGAGTCCATCCACACCAGCAGACTTGGCCAACATAGAAAAATGAATTGCCTTTTTTGTGTCATTAGAACCAGCTCCAGCCACAACTGGAATTTTACCTTTTACTTTTTTTACGACTGTTTTAACTACCGTGAAGTATTCTTCATCATTTAAAGTAGCTGCTTCACCCGTCGAACCAGCGACAACAATACCATCTACCCCTCCTTTCAACTGAAAATCAACAAACCTCTCTAGTGCTACTAAATCTAAATCACCATTTTTTTTAAATGGAGTGACAATTGCGGGTATTGAACCAAAAAATTTTATTTTCATTTAAATAAATCTTCAAAAGAATACACTCCTTTTTTATTTTTAATAAATTCGGCCGCGACTAGTGAACCTTTGGCAAAACCTGATCTATTGTGTGCTTGATGCGACAAATTTATACTATCAGCACTACTATCAAACACCACTTCATGAAAACCTGGGTTTCTTCCAGAACGAATTGAAGTAAATTCTAATCCATCCACCTTACTCGCTATTTTTAAAGCAGTACCGGAAGGACTATCTAATTTTGCTTTGTGATGAATTTCCAATCCATACACATCGTATTCAGGATATTTAGAGAAAAACTTCGCAGAAAATTCCACCATTTTCAAAAATATATTTGCGCCAATAGAAAAATTCGCACCATAAATCAAACCAATTTTATTTTTAGCAACTATTTTTTTTACTTTATATAAATTTTCATACCAGCCAGTCGTACCAACGACAATATTTTTACCAAGCTTTGCGACAGTTATAATATTTTTTAGAACAATATCTTTAGATGTAAAATCTATCGCTAGATCTGCTTTGGCGATACCTTTTAAATCCAAACTGTCAGTTTTATTTTTATAACTAATTGAAACCACCTCAAAAATTTTAGAATCCTTGCACAGAGCATCAACTTCTTGACCCATTTTTCCAAAACCAATTAAGGCGATTTTTGTTTTTTTTCTCATTAAAATAACATTAGCACAATAAAGAAGTAAAAAAAGCATTAATCTCTAAACAATCCTTCTGGAGCTAGGCTCCAAGAGTAACAAATTATTATAGGATAGCGCCAGAAAAAATAAATTTAAACCAGGGCGTCCTATGCAAAATCGTATAACCGATGGCTGATTGCTTAGAGATTAATGCCTTCTTGTCCCGCTTGGCGGGACTTGTGTAAAAGATCTAAAATAATTGTACTACATGACAAATACGACAAGTGCTATAATGTGTATAGACTTGTTGATAGCCTGTGAATAAACCTCTTACGTAGACAGCATAGCATATTATAAAACCAATGTCAAGCTCAAAAACAAACAAAACAGTCCCAAAAAACACAGAAAAGGCAGACGACTCCTTCCTAGATATGACTCTGCGTCCAAACCGCTGGGATGAATATATCGGCCAAAAACACATAAAAGACAACGTAAGAATACTTTTACGAGCCGCTGAGGAACGTGGCCACATTCCTGAACACATTCTATTTTATGGACCTCCGGGTTTGGGCAAAACTACCATCGCGCATCTTATAGCTAAAGAAACTGGCAAGCAAATGAAGATAACTTCCGGCCCAGCGATTGAAAAAGTTGGCGACCTAGCTTCTATTTTGACCAACCTATCCCCCGGAGATATTCTTTTCATCGACGAAATACACCGCCTAAATAAAATGGTGGAAGAAATACTTTATCCGGCAATGGAGTCTGGAGTTTTAGACATTATTATCGGCAAGGGCCCGTCTGCGCGCACTATTCAGCTCGACTTGCCACCCTTTACACTCATTGCAGCGACAACACGAGTCGCCCTCGTGTCGTCCCCCCTACGTTCAAGATTCTCGGGTGGGGTCTTTCGTTTAGAGTTCTACTCAAATGAGGAGATAGCTAAAATTATTGAGAGATCAAGTAAACTTTTAGACATTGTTTTAGAAGAAGAAGCTTTGAAAGAAATTGCGAAGCGAAGTAGGTTCACC
>JBBUBO010000004.1:0-10721 GCA_038058205.1 Patescibacteria group bacterium | reverse complement strand
ATTGTTGATATTGGTACCATCGCCTGTTGAATCAGGGTCAACTACAGTCAGAGCCGCAGCCGCAAGAAGAGGCACTGTATCCGCATTATAGTTGGTATCGGTTGACACGAAATCAGCCGTGGAACGGATAGTGAATTTGAATGCTCGGCCTGTTCCCTTTACAACTTTAGCCATCAGGACGAAAACTTTGTTCTGTCCGGAAAGAAGTTCGTAAGGAGTGGCAGACCAGTCAAATGTAACTTTATTGTCTGTACCAAGCTGGGCAACATCGCCCACTTGAACACCGCCGACTGAAAGCGTAAGGTCTTGGATGTCCCCAGGAGAGGTTGTGCCGACCAAAGTCATTACAATTCTCTTAAGTTTCATCTTTTGACTGTTGGCCGTAGCGGTAAATCTCCATACTTCCTGCGCTTCTGGTTTAGGATCAAGAGTAGCAGGGAATGTGGTCGTTGAAGTCAAGTCAATGTATCCGAGGTCAGTAATAAATGCAGTTAGAAACTCATTGCCCTTGACTGGGAATGAGCCACCAGCTGTTGTTCCACTTGAAAGGACGACATCAGCCGCAGAATCGATCGAGAAGCCGATAGAAGTAGGACCAGAAGTAGCGACCGCCATATTGATACCTACCCAGATAGCTTTTGAACTATTTGCTGGAATAGAAAACAACCCAGCTGAATTGTTGAAAGAGAAAACTTTCGTAGCCACAGAACTAAGTTCTGCCAACTTGGTTGTTCCTTCATATAAGAAGAGGTTGTTGATGTCCCCATCAGCCGCGATGCCTTTGCGGGTAAGTTTAACTGTGTTGATTTTTACTTCTGCGCCCGTGCCGTTTGAGAAAACAAATTTGGCAATCGGAGCGGCGTTTTGCATAACACCAGTCGTGTTGTCTACAAGAAGAGTACCTGCGGCTGGGTTGTCAGAAGCCAAGCTGACTGTGACAGAACCAGTTGTAGGAACTACTGCGCCAACGCAAGGAGCGCCAGTATTACTATTGTACACAGCTCCGCCTTCGCAACCCGTAACTGGAGCGGTAACTACTACTACAGCATCACATTTTGTTCCAGTCGTAGAACTAAAACCAGCTGTTGATGTACAACCTGCTGGAAGTCCTGTTGAGACTGAACTACCTGTGAAAGAAGCTCGAGACTTAGGACCGAATATTCCATCGGCTACTAAACCTTTAGCTGACTGCCAAGCTTGAACAGCGGCTTTAGTCATCTTGCCAAAGCTACCGTCTGCAGTGACGCCAACAGCTGCCTGCAAACATTTGACTTGTTCGCCTTTTGAACCAACTCTCAAGGTGCTGGTAATTGTACAATCAGCGGCAGCTGCTGTGTTGCTAAAAGCAACAGCGCCAACAACCAAGACTGCGACAATCATAACTCCGAGAAAGAATTTTGATTTTAATAAATTACTCATAAATTTTTTCTAATTTTTTACCCGACAGTAGAACCTTGCGTCGCAAAGTCTCACTTCCGGGTTTACGCCATTAATTAGTTTCGACAAAACTAAAAGCGCATCTTTTTTTCCTATCTTTATTTTTTATTCACCAATAAATAATAATTTAAAAAACAATAATAATGTGGCGAATAAATAAACAAAGAACAGATGTTTGCTTAATCCCGACGATTCTGTCGGGACTCCGATTTTTTACGTCGGAGTTGAAAACCTAAACATAAAGTTTATTTAGTTTTCAATGACCTTACTTGCCTCGCCAAAATTTTTAAAAATGTCGGCGGGCCATTTATTTTCGCTAGATTTTATTTGAGATTTTTTCGACGAAATCGCAAACAAGAATAAAGCAAGAATAAAAATAATTGTTGCGAGTACAGCAAACACGATCTGTGTAAACCGTACACACAATAGCATTATAATATACCCGCAAAAAATACGGCAATATATTATGTGGATAACTCCTAAAAATGGACAAAATCCATAAGTCGATACTAGCATAGTTTGGGGGCAAATGCAACCATTTTATGCCCCCTCTCCTTACCAAAAGGAGAGGGCTAGAGTGAGGTGAATTAAGAACCCCCTCTTAAATCTCCCCCTTAATCAAGGGGAGAGAAAACATAATAAGCCTATTTCAAGAAATACTTCGTCCAGCGCTTCTCGCCTGTCTTGTTAAGGACACCATCTCGAGTCATAGACAAGAGCTCTCTTTGTAGGGTTTTTTCACTACAGACGAGGGCATTTTCAACACCAATGTTTATCTTATCTCTTATGTCCTTTATCGTGGCATTGCCTTCATTTTTTTTTATAATGTTGAGTATATTGTCTCGTCTTTGTTTCTTAAGTATATCAAACCTCGAACGAAAGCCTCCGGCTTCGTACGGGGCAGGGTTATTTTTATCTACATTATTACCAAACATAAATCGAGTTTTATCGGACACTTCGACTTCTCTCAGTGCTTTCATTAAAGTACCTCCCTTTTGGACACCGATTCGAGTAAATTTGTGTCCATTAGAATATCTATGTCCAATAGATTGGACACGAGAATTATTAAGGACATGATCAGAATTTTTTTGCAGATTTGAGTTATCCACAGGTGTTTCGGATTGAAGTAAAAATTCTTCTAGCCAAGCAGGTTTCATATTTAGATGTTCTTGTATAGATCCCCTTAGTTCTAGAAGTTCTTTTTTTAAGATAGCGCAGTTCATTTCGGAAATAAAATTCATCGCAGAAGCGATATTTAAAAAGGACACAGTTTCAGCTATCTTGCTCAATGCGCCCGCTGGAACTGCATGCATGTCTGATATGATATCTGCCCCCAATGTCCTTAACTTATTTTTAATTGGTTCGTCTTTGTCTATTATGTCCGTTACCATATAAAGCGCTGTAATGAGTTTGTGAGTTTTGGTATAGGAAATGGAAAAAGAGATGTCCTTTACTGAGAGGTTGTGGTCAATTAGTGAGTCCTTTAGATTTTTATTACCCGGCAACATGTTACGTCCAATATATCACAGACAAAGATTATATTGCAAGTCCAATATTAAATGTGAACCCCATAGGTCTTGCCTATGGGGTAAAAGAAAAACCGCTTCCTCAAGGCGGTTTTTCCGTTGAGAAAACGGTTTGTTATTGTAGGAGCGCCAAATAAAAACGCTCCCTTAATTCGCGGTCGATCTTGTACGTCATGATGGGAACAACACTGGCAGAAAAAAGATGCTCTTCCGGACTGGTAATCCCTCGGCTGACCACAATCATGATCTCTGGATGGATTGGGAAACACAATCTGAGTCTAGGGATATCGAGTCCACGAGCGTGCCACAAGCAAAATCCTCCCGCCTGCCCCTCATTCCACCACTCTTTCGGTTGCACTCTTTCGAGCCACGGAAATATATTATTCCCCGCTGTTACCTCCACAAGGTACGCCTGAGTTGCTAGTGTGGACATCTGCGAAGTGGGCAACAATTCCTTGCCCGTGATGGTGCTGAATGCCCTGCTGGATTCCAAGGTGCCACTACTATTGGTTGCTCCAACAGGAAACATTCGTATACTGGGACGAATCTTGAGGACTTCGTCCTTGACTATGGTCGTCATAACTCTCCTTTCTGCAAAGAACTCCGGTGACTGCCGGACCCAGTACAAAAAAATTCGTTGTAATCTATTTATTTTATAGCTCATTTCGTATAAAAAGTCAAGCCTAGTTTTAAACTAGTTCGGGCAGTTATCGTATGTTAAAATATGTGTATGGCAAAAAAAGAAAACGAGGATAGAAAGAAAAAAGATAAAGAAAATTCTAAAGAAAATAAAATGGGGTTAAAAAGTCAAACGAAGTATGGAATACTCGCAATAGTATTCTTTGTACTCGCATTATTTTTATTAATGTCTAAATTTGACGTAGCTGGAAATGGAGGTATCTTGATCAAAGACAACATCACGATAATGCTCGGCGTAGGATATTTACTTCTGCCCCTTATATTTGTATTGCTCGGAGTTTCATTTATAAAGTCTGAAGTGCCGGATGTCGGCTGGATACGCATCATAAGCGGAGCGATGTTCTTGCTCTCTGGACTCGGCATCATTGATATCGTCTCCGGTAAAGATGCGGAAGGAATCTATCGGCATTCGGGCGGACTGCTCGGAGAAATATTGTCCACCCCCCTCGTATCACTCTTTGATGTTTATGCGAGCATAGTTTTCCTCTGCGCGATTTTAATAATTTCAATCTCAATAATTTTTGACGCAAAATTAAATCCTATACCATTCTTGCAAAAAATCTGGAACATGATCATGAAGAAAAAAAACTTAGCTATTTCTTTAAATGAGAAAGAAATAGCGGAAATGGAAAAATACATTCCTGAACCTGAGGAAGAGGAGGAAGATACAGCTAAGAGCGCATTAGGTATAGTAAAAAAGAAGGAAGAAGATGAAGAAGAAATACCGATCAAAAACAGACGCGCCGGACTCTCAGCTTATGTTCCTCCTCCACTGTCTCTACTCGAAGAAGACAAAGGTAAACCAAACACTGGCGACATCAAAGCAAATGCAAACATCATCAAGCGCACGCTCGCAAACTTCGGCATTGAAGTGGAAATGGATGAGATAACCATCGGCCCGACAGTTACACGCTATGCGTTAAAACCAGCCGAAGGAGTAAAACTCTCGCGCATTATCGGACTCACAAATGACTTGGCTCTTGCTCTGGCTGCGCACCCCATCCGTATAGAAGCGCCAATACCGGGGAAAGCCCTCGTCGGTATTGAAATACCAAACAAAACAAAATCTCTCGTCGGCCTCGCCACCCTTCTCGGAGATGATAAATTCCAAAATTCTGCAAAAGCCCTCACTATCGCTTTGGGGCGTAATATTTCAGGCAAGTCAGTCTTTGGCAACTTGGCGAAAATGCCTCACGCGCTCGTCGCTGGAACGACTGGCTCTGGAAAGTCTGTCACTATTCACTCGATGATTACTTCCCTTTTATACCGAAACGGACCGGATGATTTGAAATTTATTTTAATTGATCCAAAACGCGTCGAGCTCACTCTCTATAACAACATTCCACATTTGCTCACCCCTGTCATCACTGATGCCAAGAAAACAATTCTCGCGCTCAAATGGGCAGCGAAAGAAATGGACCGCCGTTACGACATTTTAGAAGCAGAATCAGTGCGCGATATAGAGTCTTATCACAACAATGTTTGGAGTCAGAAACCACCTCGCCCTTCGGGCACTCCTCCTCAAAAAGGAGGAGAAACTCCCCTCCTTAATAAGGAGGGGGTTGGGGGTGGTGACCGTTTGCCATATATCGTCATCATTATAGATGAACTCGCCGACATTATGAGCTCGTATCCTAGAGAACTCGAGTCTGCCATTGTTCGCCTCGCACAGATGTCTCGAGCTGTCGGTATACATTTAATACTTTCCACTCAGCGTCCTGAGGTAAACATCATCACCGGACTCATCAAGGCGAACATCCCTGCCCGTGTAGCGTTGAAAGTATCTTCACAAATAGATTCACGCACGATACTCGACGCCGGTGGAGCGGAAAAACTTTTGGGGGCTGGCGACATGCTTTACTCTTCTGGAGAAGCGCAACCCGAAAGATTGCAAAGCGCATTTATTTCTGAAGCTGAAGTGAAAAAAGTGGTGAAATATTTAGCCGATAGTTACAAAGACGAAGTGACAGAAGAAATAGCTTTGTCGTCCGGCTCTATCTCTGTCGACTCGCCTCGCTGGAGCTCCGGCGAAGCGGGTAAAAGTATTTTTGAAAGCACCCTGGAAGGTCGCGATACAGGAGACGATGATGAATTATATGAGGAAGCTCGTATGTGTGTGATCGAAGCAGGTCGCGCATCCACTTCCTACCTGCAAAGAAAATTAAAATTGGGTTACGCGCGAGCAGCGCGACTAATGGATAAACTCGAAGAACGTGGAGTCATCGGCCCCGGAGACGGAGCCAAGCCGAGAGAAGTGCTGGAGAAGATTGAACATACTGATACTGGTGAAAACGTAATTTAATGACAAACAATATAAAGAAAACAGTACAAATAACCAGTCTCGTTATTTTTTTTCTCTTAATTATTGTCTATGCTTTTTTCCGTTCGCATGATTTAATCTTTGGAGTAAAAATAAAAAATGTAAATATGGTGGATGGAACAAAAATTGAAAACAAAATTCAAAAAATAACTGGCAATGCCAAAAATGCAACAAAGTTAACCCTAAATGGACGAGAAATCTCAATCGACCAGAGGGGAAATTTCGACGAGACAATAGTCTTGCTTAAGGGGTATAATATGGTTAATATTAGAGCGCAAGACAAATTTGGTTATGTGAATGAGAAAAATTATCAAATAATAAATAACGAATGAAGTGAGTATATTTTATTTGACCCTGTTAAATAATTTTTGCAAAAGCAAAAATTGTCCGAAGGACATTTAACAGGGTGATGATTTTATATAATCGCTACGCTCATTAAAAATCACCATGATTAAGAAAAAAGAAAAGAGAGAGAACAAGACAATGGGCACGGCTGTATTGGAAGACACACTGAAATCCATTCAAAATAAATTTGGCGAAGGGTCAATAATGAAATTTGGCGACTCTCCAAAGGTCGGCATTAATGTCATATCGACGGGCTCCATCGGCCTCGACATGGCGCTCGGCGTCGGCGGAATACCGCGCGGAAGAATTATTGAAATATTTGGACCAGAGTCTTCTGGAAAAACTACACTCTCTTTACACATCGTCGCGGAAGCGCAAAAGTCCGGCGGAGTTTGCGCATACATCGATGCTGAACATGCGATGGATCCGGATTATACGAAAAAACTCGGAGTAAATATAAATGAACTTTTAATTTCTCAACCCGACAATGGTGAACAAGCTTTGGAAATAGTGGAAAGTTTGGTCCGCACAGGTAAAATAGACGTCATCGTCATAGACTCTGTCGCGGCTCTCACTCCAAAAGATGAAATAGAAGGTGATATGGGCGCATACCACGTCGGCAAGCAAGCTCGCCTAATGTCTCAAGCTCTCCGTAAATTGACAGCTATCGTCGCCAAATCAAAAACTGTCGTTGTTTTTATCAACCAAATCCGTATGCAGATCGGCGTAATGTTCGGCAATCCAGAAACTACCCCAGGAGGTAAAGCGTTAAAATTTTATACCTCTGTTCGATTGGATATCCGTAAAATTGCTCAAATAAAAAAGGGAGAAGAAAGCGTCGGTAGTCGCACGCGAGTAAAAATAGTCAAAAATAAAGTCGCTGCTCCATTCAAGCAAACAGAATTTGATATCATTTATGGCGAAGGAATATCCAAAGAAGGAGAAATAATGGCGCTCGGAGAAAAATATAAAATAATAGAAAAAACTGGTAACTCTTATTTCTATAACCCTCATGGAGAAACAAAAGAAAAAGAAAAGCTGGGTGTAGGATATGATGCTACTCGCACTTTCCTAAAAGAAAATAAAAAAATAGGAGAGCAAATCCTCAAAGAAATTAAGAAGAAATTTGCAGAAGAAGCATAAATACAACCCCCTAAATCCCCCTTATCAGGGGGACGTGAATTTTTTCTTCCCCTGATAAGGGGAGGTCAGGAGGGGTTGTTTTTAAACCCTTTCCACGTAGTCCCCAGTCTCAGTATTCACACGAATAGTATCCCCTTCGTTAATAAACATCGGAACATTTAATGTTGCACCGTTTTCAAGAATGATGACTTTTATTCCTCCCTTAGAAGTGTCTCCACGAACGGCGGGAGGAGCTTCTTTTACTTTAAATTCCATTTTTATCGGCAAAGTAACTTTGATTATTTTTTCTTCACCATCATTATCCCAAACCATAGCTGTAACATTGCCATTTTGTTTTAAAAATTTACCAGTATCACCGATAAGTGCTTCGTCTAGTTTAAATCTATTACTTTTGTCTTCCGGATCACAAAACCAATATTCACCCCCGCCTGCCAATTGGCGGGCAGGTTTATTTTGATAAAGAAAAGTAATATCTTTTTTATTTATATCTGCTTCATCCGCTTTATCAGCGACGTGATAAGTAGCCGGAAAAACCTTGCCGGAGATTAAGCTTTTTAATTTTACTTGGTTTTGAGGTTTTCTTTGCTGAGTGCGAGCGACGTGAGACTCTATCACTTCACATGGTTCATCATCATGAATGATTATTTTCTTTTCGCGAATTTCGTTGTATTGCAGTTGAGACATATTAAAATCCGGGTGTTCAACACCCGAAAAACTTTATTTTTTATTTAACTACGAAAGGCAAAAGTCCCAAAAATCGAGCATGCTTGATAGCCGAAGCTAATTGACGTTGATTTTTTGAAGTTACACCGGTGCGCTTATGGTTCATTATCTTGCCATTTGGATTCAAAAATTTCTTTAGAATCTCAACATCCTTGTAGTCTATAAATTTTATATTATTGGCTGAAAAATAATCTTGTTTCATAAATTCGTAATTCGTAATTCGTAATTAAAAATTCTTAATTGTTTAGAACGGTATGTCTTCCGGATTAATATCTTCTTCTGGGTATTCTATAGTATCTACTTCTTCAGGATTGGATGTTGTTTTGGATGGAGTGCTTGAGGCCCCACCTCCACCGCTACTCCCTTTTGGACCAAACTGCGTGCGATCAGCAATAACTTCGGTACGGTATTTTTTCTCACCACTATTTTTGTCTTCCCAACTCCTCGTCTGCATTCGGCCTTCAACTAATATCGAGCTCCCCTTTTTCATATATTGAGCAACAGTTTCTGCTTGGCGTCCGAAAACTACCACATTGTGATAATCAGCAGATTCTTGACGCTGACCATTTTTGTCTTTCCAAACACGATTTGTGGCAATAGAAAATGAACAAACTTTTGTTCCACCAGTCGTGGACCTTAATTCTGGATCACGAGTTAGATTTCCTATTAAAATTGCTTTGTTTAAATACATCCCGTTAGAAGTTTTACTATTAATAATTTTGTCATTTAATTTCCCGTTATCGAACTTCTAACGGGATACATACTTAAATTCTACAACTAAACTGCGATTAATGCATCAATTTCTTTGTCTACCTCTTCTTTATTGATAGGAACAGCGGGTACGTTATCATTCCTCTTTATCATTGGCCTGCGATAAATAGAATCTCCGCGAATAAATCTTTTGGCGGCGATTGTATTTTCTTTAACTGTTTTAACTATCAAGAATCGAATAAAATTTGTATCTAAATCAAGATGCTTTTTTAATTCTAAAACTTTAGTGGAATCCATCGTGAATTTCGTCCAGCCGAAATAAGCAGTGTTGAATTTGTGACGTACATTCGCCAGAACTTTAGACATAGAATAAGCCAAGCCCGTCATCTTCGGCATTTCATCTGATATAACTTCCCCACCGAAAGATATTATGAGCTCTTTCAAATTGCCATAAACAACCGGCACATCCACGTCGTCAATCGTAGGCACTAAAAGGTAGCCGACTTCATAAATTCGAACTTTTTCATCCCCCGATATTTCGTTTTTATCTTTAATTTCCATAGCTTGTATGGGTTTCATACTAGCAAAAATCATTTTAAAAAGCAATCTTGAAGACCCTTTTGGCGTTCGCAATGATAGCCTTGGCCACTTCTTCTTCTGGTAAATTTTTTATTTCAGCAATTTTTTTGACGACTTCTTTTACATAAGACGGTTCATTGCGTTTACCTCTATGTGGCACTGGTGCTACGTATGGAGCATCCGTTTCCGACATAATCATATTTAATGGTGTATTGCGTATAACTTCAAAAAGCGTATCAGCCCCAGGCTGACCCGCCTTGGGCGGGAAGGTAATCACTCCAGTAAAAGAAAGAGCGAAACCAAAATCCAAAAATGCTTTTGCTTCTGCCCAACTCCCAGCAAAAAAATGTACGTTACCTTTAACTTTCGCGTATTTTTTTAAGATTTCCAAAGAATCCAAATATGCATTATTTTTTTCTTTATCTTGATTGTTGCGAATATGAAGCATTAAAGGCTTATTAAATTCATTCGCGAGTTCTATCTGCTCGATGAACATTTTCTTTTGCTTTTCGATAGACTCAACGTCTAAATGATAATAATCAAGTCCGCATTCGCCAATGCCTATCACTTTCGAATCTTTCAAAAGTTCTCGATATAAATCTTTTTCAAAATTTTCCCCGCGCGAAGTAAATTCTTTTCCACCTATGCCTAATTCTTCTTCATCATGAAAAGAAGTTCCCGTATGTACCGGATGAAGCCCAATAATAGCGTAAACTCCTTCATCATGTTCATTCGCCATCTCTATCGCTTTTTTGGAAGTATCTATCTGTGTACCGACATTGATTACCCAAGTATCGTTGTCTAAAGCGCGACGAATAACCGCGTCTCGATCCGTATCAAAAGCCTTAAAATTCACATGGCTGTGTATGTCTATGTATTTGGGGGTCATAATATTTTCCTCTTAGTCTCTTCTCAAAAACAAAGGTTGTTCAGGTTTTTTATTTGTTTTTACCAAACGCTTTATTGTGTTGCTCGTTTCTGGAAGTATTGGGTTTAACATCCGCGCAATATCATACAAACGGACAACCATTTCTGAAATCAAAAGTTTACCTTTTGTTTCATCTACTTTTATCACTTTAAATGGTTCGGCGTCTTGGATGAATTTATCTAGTTCCCCTATTTTATTCCAAACATAATCCGTCGCTTGTTTAATATTAAAACCTTCAAAAAATTGAAAATAGGAATTAAAATCAGATTTCTCTGGAATCTTCGGACACTTTTCTAAATATTTTTCTGAT
>JBBUBO010000003.1:0-4290 GCA_038058205.1 Patescibacteria group bacterium | reverse complement strand
GTTGTAAATTCTTCACCATTTTCTGTATGAACGGAAAAGCCTTCGTCTTGTTTCTTTATATCATGAACTTTTTGCCCTTCTTTTATTTCTAAAGTTTGTCCGGCGCCACTATTTGCCAAAACGTGATTTTTAAAATTATTTGCTAAATCATTTCCAGAGATGGAAGTAGTCCCAATCCAGTTGTAAATCTGCTCAGATACGATAGACTGTCCGCCCCACGCATAAATGATAAGAAATGTTTTAAGTCTTTTGCGCGAAGCGTAAACAGCCGCTGCCGTACCCGCTGGTCCACCTCCAATAATTATTAAATCGTAAGTCATTCTTCAATTATACACTAATTTTTTTTGCGTCTCAAAAATGCTGGAACAGCGCTCCAGTCATCTGTATCATCTTCGATAATGATTTCTTCTTCTTTCTTCTCCATCTTTTTCATGAAATCGTTGTTGTTTATGTTTGTATTTTTAGCGCTATTGATAGTATTGGTGATCTCTTTTTTTATCATCGCTGCATTTTCTTCTTTCAAGATTGTTTGGCCGGCGTTTGCTGCGCTAAAGAGGCTCTTCCTAGGCATATCAGCAGGAAAGCTCGTCGCGATGACGGTGACACGAATTTCTCCCTTCTTTAATTTCTCATCGCGAATAGTGCCGAAGATGACTTTCGCGTCTTTATCTATAGACTCGGTGATGACTTTTGCCGCTTCTTGTATTTCATGAATTGTTAGATCATCTCCACCAGAGATAGCAAAGAGGACTCCTTTCGCGCCCTGAATAGAAACTTCTAGAAGAGGGGAATTGATTGCGCCCAAAGCCGCTTTCTCTGCGCGCTTTTCACCGGAAGCAGTGCCGATACCCATCAAAGCGCTACCCGCGCTTGACATAATGGCCCTGATGTCTGCGAAGTCTACGTTGATGATGCCCGGAGTAGTGATGAGGTTGGAGATGCCTTCGACAGCTTGGCGAAGAACGTCGTCTGCGCTCGCGAAAGCGTCTTTGAAATTTGTATTCCTATCAGCGAGCTGGAGTAGTTTATCATTTGGAATAATAATAATCGCATCAACTTCTCTAGATAATTCCTCAATTCCTTTTTCTGCAATTTTCATTCTGTGATTACCTTCAAAAAAGAAAGGCTTGGTGACAACAGCGACGGTGAGAATATTTTGTTCTTTTGCTGCGCGAGCGATGATCGGAGCTGCGCCAGTGCCAGTGCCTCCGCCCATACCGCAAGCGAGGAAAATCATATCTGCGCCTTTGATGACATCTTGGATTTCTGATTTTGTTTCTTCGGCTGCTTTCTTGCCGATTTCTGGATCCATGCCAGCACCGAGACCCTTGGTGAGGTTTTTACCAATATGAATTTTCTTTTCTGCCAAAGAGTGGTGCAAATCCTGCGTATCGGTATTCATGCAAATAAAACTCACTCCTCGGACTTTAGAATTTATCATGTGATTCACGGCATTTTTCCCCGATCCACCCACTCCGATGACCATGATACGAGCGAAACTCTCTATTGCTTGGTTTATTTTAGGCATATTTTTAAAGGTTATTTAACTTTTTCCACCAACCTCGGGGGAAATTAACTTGTATAAAAACATACTAGCACTAGGGTAAAAAAAAGCAAACCTTGAAATAGGCACTAGGCTTTAGGCATTAGGCACTAGCAAAATACTTTTTTGTTTATTTTTATTTACTAAAGCCTAGAGCCTAGTTGCCCAAGGCCTATCTTATGGCAACAATTGCTTCATGCTCGAGCGTAATGTTTTTTTTATGTCTTTAAATAGACTACCAAACGAACCTTCAGAGTAGTTATTGTTATCTCTGCCGAAAATTACTAGACCGAGAGCCGTGAACCAAACTGAATCACGAAGTTTAGTTTTTGAATTTCCAAAAAATTCAGTTGTGCCGATACTCGATGGAAGTCGGAGAATTATTTTCGAAAGTTCTTCAATGCCCGGAATACCTGCGCCACCGCCGATGAAGACAACACCAGCTGGCAAGAGTTCGGACCTTTTTATTTTTTTTAAATGATTGTCTATCAATTCAAAAATATCAGAAAGTCGCGCTTCGACAATTTCACCCAATTTTTTTTCCGAAAAATCTTCTTCGATTTCTCCTTGCTTGAAACGTTCTGCTTTGTCGAGCGGGATTTTGAAGCCGAGCGCTATATCGTTCGTGATGTCCACTGAACCGATAGAGAAAGTATGGACTGATATCGGCAAACTGTTTTCAAACACGGATAAAGAAGTCGTTTGATGACCGATATTGACGAGCGCAACCCCGACTATTTTTTGCCTTTCTGATAAAGCGATCTGACTGAAAGCCATCGGCGCGGCGACGACATCTATCGTTTCCACTCCGGCGTCCGCCATTACTTCGATCACATCTTCTAAATGTTGTATTGAATAAGTCAAAAGTAGAGCTTTAGCCTCGAGCTTGGTGCCACGCATTCCTTCGAGTCGGCCTTGGACTTCTTTGCCATCTAGTTTATAAGACATCGGAAAAATCTGAATAATTTTTTTATTATTTAAATTTAAATTGTCTTCGCAGTCTTGGAGAACTTTATTTACGTCCAGATTCGTCACTTCGCCGTCGGCTTTGGATATGATGACTGAACCAGAACTATATTCTCCGCGCAAACTTATGTCTCCCACGGAAATGAACGCTCTTTTTATCTTGATATTAGAATTTTTCTCTGCATTAGCTACGGCATTTTTTACGGAAGTAGTCGCAAGAGCAGAATCGACGACATAACCATGACGCAAACCCATTGTCTCACTCTCACCAATGCCAATAATCCTAGGATTTTTTTCTCCCTTTGTGAATTCTCCTACTACGACCCTCGTCATCGAGGATCCTAGATCTATTCCTACCGAAATATTTCTGATCATATTTACTCTCTAGTTTATCCATTGTACTACTATGTTCGTGACCTTTCAAATGAAGCATGCCGTGGATAACTAAAAAGCCGACTAATTTTTCGAAAGTTTTGCCAAATTTTTTTGTCTCGCTCTTGATTATATCCGGACAGAGTACTAATTCGCCGGAATTTTTTGTAAGAGAAAAGGACAAAACATTCGTGGCCTTGTCTATGTTTCTGTATTTTTTATTTAATTCTCTGGACTTTTTCTTATCAACATTTGCGATAGATAGGGAATAGTCTTTTCCCAGAATATCGTTTTTTATGATAGAAAAATCACTCTTCATTTTTATTTAGTTACCATTTTGCCAAGCTTCTTGAGCTTTTCTATCTCAAGTCTTCGGCTTATTCTCTTCAAAGCGCTTTTTTTGACCTTAAGCTTAGACTCTTTGCGGAGGTTGTAACGAGTGCCTTTGACTTTGCGAATTATACCGGATTCTTGGATACGTCGGGAAAAACGGCGCAAAACACTCGAATTGTTTTCGTTTGGGTTCTTTTTGACTTCTATTACTGTATATGCCATATATTTCAAACATTATCACAAAGATAAATAAATGTAAAATTTATTTATCTTTGTCGTTGACTTTTGGCTAAAAAAAGATAAGATGAACGTATCATGAAACAAGAAGGAGATTATATTACATCTGAAAAAAGAAAAGAACTCGAGACTGAACTCGCAAACTTAAAAGGACCGAAAAGACGCGAAATTCTGGAAGCATTGCAGTACGCAAAATCCCTCGGTGATTTGTCAGAAAACGCAGAATATCATCAAGCCCGCGAGGATCAAGGCAAGCTCGAAGAACGCATCGTTAAAATAGAACAGATTTTAAAATCTTCGGAGACTATTACCAAGGGTGGCGGAGATGTTGTCGAAGTCGGTTCGATGGTGGTAGTGCAGAAAGTTCTGACGCCCAAAAGGGTCGGGACGCCGACTGAAAAGGTCGGAGAGAGAAAAACTTATATCATTGTCGGTTCAGAAGAGGCGGACATGTCAACAGGTAAAATTTCCCACAAGTCTCCTTTTGGCGAAGCGCTTTTTGGTAAGAAGAAGGGAGAAAACGTCTCATTTAAAACTCCGAGCGGGATGGTTAATTATAAAATAATAAACGTTTCCTAAATTTAGTTTTGAATTTTCTCTCAAAAGTGTGGTATCTTTAATGTATGTATTGGGCAGACACAATAGCTGAAAAAGTCAAAACACTTTATGGAAAAAAAATAGCATCCGGTGCCCCACTCATTATTCGTGATGAAAAGACGCTGTCTGGACGGGTTCACGTCGGGTCTTTGCGAGGTTTGGCTATTCACGGAATTGTTGAAGAAGTTTTAAAAGAACAAAATATTCCTTGCCGAAACCTTTTTGAATTTAATGATTTTGAT
>JBBUBO010000002.1:0-1637 GCA_038058205.1 Patescibacteria group bacterium | reverse complement strand
TTCAGTAAATCTTCTTGATATCAGTATCTTAGATTAAAGCAAACTTTCACATTCTCTTGAATGGATTTCTTTGGAAAAAATAGAGGGGGTGTTAAGTGAAGTTATAAAAGAATATACCGTAGGGGCAGTGAAAAAAAATATCACCCTTACTTCACACATCAAATTAGACAAAGAAAAACAAGTAGAGGTTGATATTCTACGACTTAGAATAATTTTAGGGAATCTTTTAGAAAATTCAATACAATACACCATCAACGAGAAAAAATTACTCAATGTTCAAATCACTAATACAAATAAAGATTTGAATATCACCGTCTCCGACACCGGCATCGGCATACCATCAAGTGAACAGAAAAAAATATTTGAAGAATTTTATCGCGGAAGTAATGCCAGAGCCAAGCTCCCGACCGGCAGTGGCATCGGGTTATATGCTTGTCTCCAATATGTCAAAGCGCACCGAGGAACGATTAATTTTCAATCCAGAGAAAATGAAGGCACGACTTTTCATGTCACTATTCCTCTGAAAACTGCGGAAAATATTAACGAATTCATGGAAAAAATCTAGCTTTCTAAATATTTTTAATTTTGATATAGTACCCATATGAGTACAAATTTACCTACCTTAGAATTTATCTTAAAAAATTATAAAAACTTCAATTCACGCGCGACTCGCGACGCGCTCATTTCTTATTGGCAACATTTAGAAAAAGGCGGAAAAATGTTTTGGGCTGTAGCCGGAGCAATGTCTTCCGCTCAACTCGGCATCACTCTCGCTCCCGCTATTCGAAATGGCATAATTCATGGCATGTCTGTGACTGGCGCAAATTTAGAAGAGTCTCTTTTTCGTTTAGTCGCGCATGATAGTTATAAAGATTTCCCTGATTATAGATATTTCACCAAAGAAGACGACACAAAAATATTAGAAAACAGAATGCGCCGAGTCACAGACACGAGTATTCCTGAAGATGAAGCTTTTCGCGCTGTTGAAGGTTTGATAGTTCCCGTCTGGGAGAAAGCCACAAAAGACGGCACTCGTAAATTCTGGCATGAATATTTTTATGATTTAATTCAAAATATTGATAAATCAAAACACGAAGGCAAAGCCGAAGAATGCTGGCTCCTCGCTGCCGCTGAAAATAATATTCCGATAGTTGTCCCCGGTTATGAAGACTCCACTTTCGGCAATATTTTCGCTTCACACGTAAAACATGGCGACGCAAGCGCCAACATCGCAAAGAGCGGTATCGAATACATGGGAACTTTTTACGACCAATATCAAAAACTTTCTGAAGGTGTTGGCATTGGCTTTTTCCAAATCGGCGGAGGCATCGCTGGAGACTTCCCTATCTGTGTTGTGCCATCACTCAAATACGACATGGAAGTGAAGGCAAGGCCTTGGGCATATTTCTGTCAGATTTCAGACTCCACGACTTCTTATGGCTCATATTCCGGCGCTACTCCAAATGAAAAAATAACTTGGGATAAATTAACCAAGGATACTCCGATGTTCGTCATTGAATCCGACGCTACTATCGTTGCCCCCTTGATACTGACAGCGCTTCTAGAATGCAAAGCAAGTCCAGCTGAAGCAAATAAACTTATTGCAGCTTATTCCTAAACTTGTGTGCAATTATTGT
>JBBUBO010000001.1:845-8801 GCA_038058205.1 Patescibacteria group bacterium | reverse complement strand
GTTTTAAGTCTAAAGATATTGTTTATACTTCTACTTCGGTGAGTAGAGACGAAATGCTTTTTGTTGTAAAAAATAAAGTAAAAGTTAATTTAGACTCATTGTCGCAGATTGAACTTTATGGGAAAATAAACCCCAATACTGATATCGGTATTCGCATAAACCAAGGAATTGGCGCTGGGCACCATAGTCATGTCATTACTGGTGGAGTTATGAGCAAGTTTGGCATTCCATTAGAACATTTACCACAGGCGCGAAAATTGGTGAAAAAATATAAATTAAAAATTGTTAGTTTGCATCAGCATATTGGTTCAAATGTTCTAGATAAAAATATTTTACTTAAAGCTTGTGACAAATTGTTTGAAACAGCGCTAAATTTTCCCGATCTCATATCATTAGATTTTGGCGGAGGTTTGGGAGTACCTTATTTGACGAAGGAAAAAAGTTTGGATTTAAAACTTTTTGGATTAGGAATAACAGAAAGAATGAATAATTTTTGTAAAAAATATGGGAGAGAGCTGACTATGGTTTTAGAACCCGGTCGTTTTCTAGTGGCGCAGTCAGGAATAATACTCACCACTGTTACTGAAATGAAAATTAACCCCAAGCGCACTTTTGTTGGAGTGGACACAGGCTTCAATCATTTAATTCGTCCAGCTATGTATGGTTCTTATCATGAAATTATCAATGCAAGTAAAATTGAAGGAACAAAAATAAAAGCTGATATAGTAGGTAATATATGCGAGTCCGGAGATGTATTTGGAAGAGACAGGAAAATTACTTATCCAAAGGTGGGTGATATTCTGGCAATTCTAAATGCTGGAGCCTACGGGTATGTAATGGCTTCACAATATAATAGTAGACCTCTACCGGAGCAAATTTTGATTGATAGGAACAGTTCAAAATTAATATAATTAAATTTCTATCTCTATTCTTCAAATAGATCTACAACGCTTTGCACTTCTTCGATAGAAGTAATACCATTTAATATTTTTACGATGCCGTCTTGGCGCATTGAGAGTATGCCTTGAGTCTTGGCGACTTTTTTAATTTCTCTTTCGCTAGGATTTTCCGGCATTATTTTTTCAATAGCTTCGTCAGTTTTAATTGCTTCAAATATACCGATTCGTCCTTTATAGCCGATATTGTTGCATTTATCACAGCCGACAGGGAAGAATAGTTTAAAATCAGTGTCGGATTTAATATTATATTTAGACCAATCTTTTCCTTCCTCTTTCATGCTATTTAATATTAATCGAATCACACTCATTTCTTTTTCTTCTGGAGTTTTTTCTTTTTTACAATTTGGACAAAGTTTTCGCACCAAACGTTGAGCGATAGAGAGGGATAAGGCAGAGACCATTATTTTCGGATTTACTTTTAGGTCAATCAAGCGAGGGATAACTCCAGCAGCATTGTTTGTGTGTAGGGTAGAAAAGACCATATGTCCAGTGAGGGATGACTGAGTAGCTATTTCTGCTGTTTCAGCGTCACGAATTTCTCCGACCATTATCACATCTGGGTCTTGTCGCAAAGCAGAACGCAGTCCTTCGGGGAAAGTGTATCCTTTTTTGACGCTTATTTGTGTTTGAGTAATTCCTTCAAGGTGATACTCCACAGGGTCTTCAATAGTGATGATATTTATTTCCGTAGAATATATTTTTCGTAAGAATGCATAAAGAGTCGTCGTTTTTCCGGAGCCCGTAGGTCCAGTAACCAAAATAAAGCCATTTGGCTTTACGATTTCTTTCTCCACAATCTCAAAAAGATATTTTTCAATACCAAGTTCTTCGATCGGCACTTGAATAGCTTTCGGATCCAAGATACGCATGACGATAGACTCGCCATAGCTTCCAGGAATAAGTGAAGAACGGATGCTTATCTCTGATTCTCCCTCCATGATGTTAAAGCGCCCATCTTGAGCTATTTTAGAAGTAAGTTTCATTCCAGAGAGAAGTTTAATGCGTGAATTAAGCAGGCGATAAATATCAAGACTAAAGAAATTTATATCTATAAGTACACCGTCGAGACGAAGGCGAAGACGCCCTTTATCTTTTTCTGGTTCGATGTGAATGTCGGATGCTTTAATGGCGATAGCTCCAGCCAGAATTATTTCAAGTAAACGAGAAATTTTATGAATTTTATTTTCTTTTAAAACATCTTCTACTAATTTTGTAATGTCTTGAATACGCGCGATCTTTTTTGCTGTGTCTCGCAAAACTTCCCCAGAGATATCCAAGCCTCCAACCATCGAACTCTCTGCCATGGAGATTTCTTTATATCTACCCCAAGCTTTTTCCAAGCTTGCTGTTGAGGACATATAAAAAGTTGGCACTAAATTAATTCTTTCCATGCTATCTTTAAGACTTTCTATCAACTCTGGATTTGGAGAACGCACAGCTATAAAAATATTTTTCCCAGTTAATTTAAAGGGAGCGACTTTCATTTCTGTTGCGTCTTTTTCTGATATTGCGCGAAGTGCTTCGTTGTCTATGCCTAGGCGGTATAGATCAATATAGGGTAGACCGTATTTTGTCTCTGCTAGGCTCGCCACTAATTGTTCTTCTTCTAGTTTATGCAAGTCATCCAGTTGTTTATTTTGTTTTTCTTCATCAAAAGTAGTCATTATCTCCTTATTGTAGCTTAAATGATATACTTTAGACAATGCACAAAGATAATAAAACGTTAGTTTTGCTCGATGCTCATGCGATAATTCACCGCGCTTATCATGCTTTGCCGGAGTTTTTGTCGAGCAAGGGCGAGCCGACGGGGGCTTTGTATGGGCTCACGAGCATGGTGATGAAAATTGTGACTGATTTAAAACCGGATTATATTGTGGCCTGTTATGATTTACCACAGAAAACTTTCCGCCATGAAGCTTATAAGGAATATAAGGCAGGAAGGGTAAAAGCAGATGACGCATTGATTGCACAATTGAAAAATTCTCGTCAGATTTTTGGGGCATTTAATATTTCGTTATATGATTGTCCAGGTTTTGAGGCGGATGATTTGCTTGGAACTATCGTTGCACAATATAAAAATGACAAAAACATAAAAATTATTATTGCTTCAGGTGACATGGATACGATGCAATTAATTGATGATAAAAAAGTGCAAGTTTATACTTTGAAAAAGGGAATCAACGACACGATTTTATATGATGAAAAAAAGATCATAGAGCGTTTTCATTTCAAACCAGAACTTTTGCCAGACTATAAAGGTTTGAGGGGGGACACTTCAGATAATATTAAAGGGATAAAAGGTATCGGAGAGAAAACAGCAGAAACATTGATTTCAAATTTTGGTAGCCTTGAAGAAATTTATAAAAAAATTAAAAAAGATGAAGAGGCTTTTAAAAAAGTTGGCATTAGTCCCAGAATAATAGAGCTAATTAAAAAAAACGAAGAAGAAGCGATGTTTTCTAAAACTTTAGCTACAATCAGGAAAGATGCGCCGATAGATTTTAAATTACCAGAAAAAACATTTTGGGAAAATGCGGATTTAAAAAAAATAGAGCAAGTTTTTGTTTTGTTTGAATTTAGAAGTTTGTATGGGAGATTGAAGAATTTTTTTGGGGAGAAGAATGGGAAAGAAAGTTTTGGAGTTGAACACACCTCACCCCCAGCCCCTCTCCTTAATAAGGAGAGGGTGGCCGAAAGGCCGGGTGAGGTGATTAAACTCCAAGAAGCTAGCATTGCGCTCTGGCTTATAAATTCAGACATGGCAAATCCGACAGTGGACGATATTTTGTTGTATGCAAATACGAGTGATTTTGAAATTGCATATAAATATATTTTTGAAAAGTTGAAAGAAGATAAATTAGAAAAAGTTTATGAAGAAATTGAAAAGCCGATAATACCGGCGGTGAAAGAGATGGAAGATTATGGAATTTTAGTAGATAAAAAATATTTTGAAAAATTGAGCGCAGAATATCATAAAGAATTAGATAAGCTCATGGCAAAAATATACAAGATGGCTGGTACGGAGTTTAATATCAACTCGCCAAAACAAATGGGGGAAATTCTTTTTGGAAAAATGGGAATGAAATCTCTGGGAAAATCAGCCAAGAAAAATGCGAGTGGTAATTTTTCCACTAAAGTTTCTGTGTTAGAAGAGTTGGCCGAAGAGAATCCGATTATTAAAGAAATTTTAGCTTATCGAGGATTGCAGAAATTGCTCTCTACTTATATTGACGTAATTCCAAAAATGGTAGCGGAGGATGGCAGACTGCACGCGAAATTTATGCAAAACGGCACAACGACGGGCAGATTTTCTTCACAGGATCCAAATTTACAAAATTTACCAATAAAAACAGAATTAGGCAGGAGAATAAGGGATGGTTTTATTGCCCCAAAAGGTTCAAAACTTTGCGCTTTTGATTATAGTCAGATAGAACTACGCGTGGCGGCGATGCTCTCCGGAGATAAAAAAATGACAAAGATCTTTAAAGATGGAAAAGATATTCACTCGGGTGTGGCGTCTTTTGTTTTCGGTGTGCCTTTGGAAAAAATAGATCATGAGATGCGCCGACAAGCGAAAGTGATAAATTTCGGCATTATTTATGGTATGGGAGTTTCTGCTTTAAGAAAAAACCTCGGAGGCACTCGCGAGGAAGCGCAGAAATTTTATGATAATTATTTTAATCAATTTTCAGAAGTGCGTGATTATTTGGAAAGTATAAAAAGCTTTGCTTTGAAAAATACTTATACAGAAACTTTGTTTGGTCGTCGTAGATATTTTCCAAATATAAAGTCGCGTATTCCATTTTTGAAAAACATGGCTGAACGTACAGCGACGAATGCGCCTATTCAAGGTACTGCCACGGCAGATATTATTAAATTGGCTATCAGATACGCTGAAGAAGATTTAAAAGAAGCAAAACTCTTAGATAAAGCGCACTTACTTTTACAAATACATGACGAATTAGTCTATGAGATAGAAGAAAGTGTTTTAGAAAAAGTTGAAAAAATAATTATGAACGCAATGCGAGGCGTATTGCAAAGATCATATATACATTATAAAACGGACATTCCGCTCGAAGTACATTCAGGCTCAGGTGACAATTTTGGGGAAGTGAAGTAAAGTAGTATATAAAATAATTTTTTAGAATGGTCTGGCTGGGAAAGGGACCCAGAGATCCGAGGACCTGAGAAAAAATTGATTTTATATACTACGCAAATATATGATACATCTTTTCACTGGAGACGATGCTAAAAATAAAAGAATTGTTTACGAAAAATTTGTAAAATCTATACCAAAAAGTACAGAGACTCTTTTTATTAATCGAAATAATTTTAATGAAACTCAAATAGAGAGTTTGTATTCTGGCGCGGGTTTATTTTTCTCTTTATCTGCTGTAATTTTTGAAGGTGTTTTAGAAAGGGAAGAGACTCGGGATTTTATTTTAGAAAAATTAGCATTAATGGGTGAATCAAAAAATACTTTTGTTTTTTTGGAAGGTAAATTGCTTAAGCCTATCTTGGATATTTTTAAAAAAATCGAGCCAAAAAGACTTCAGATAAATATTTTTGAATTACCAAAAGAAAAAAAAGAAAAATATGATAATTTTTTAGTGGCGAATGCTTTTAGTAATAGAGATAAATTAAATACTTGGATTTGTTTCAGGCAAGCGATGGACCTCGGGGTGGGGATGGAGGAAATCATCGGGGTTCTCTTTTGGAAAATTAAAGATATGATCTTAAAAAAAGATTTTAGAAAATTTAAAGAAGAAGAACTTAAAAATTTCGCCGGAAAACTTAGCTATCTATTACCAGAAGCGCGTAAATACGGCCGTGACGCCGAAGCTGTCTTTGAGCAGTTTTTGTTAGAGGCGTTCTAATCTTCTTGATTTTTAGCCTTATTTCTTGTATATTTTGAACCATGCACCTATATTCAGTTGTAGCGGATTCAACTGAAACATATGCGCCCGTAGCTCAGTTGTAGCGGATGCAACTGAAATATAGATAAGAATAGTTTTGCGTGCAGATATGCGCCCGTAGCTCAGTCGGTAGAGCAGATCCCTTTTAAGGATAAGGTCGTTGGTTCGATCCCAACCGGGCGCACCAAAAAGAACAAAAGCACCCTACGGTGCTTTTTTCTATTTTGGTGCGGACCACAGCGATGTTTTGCGACCACGCAAAACCGCAAGGGGCGGGCTGCGAAAATTCTGAGCGACGGCGAAGAATTATTTGTAGCCACAAGTGCGAGGCAGAGTCTTATTTGTTTTCTTCTAGATATTTTTTAATTGTAGTGTCGATTAATTCTTCTTGATTTGGGTATAAAAATGTCATCCAAAATTTTGCTTTTTCAATATTTTTTTCTTGTAAATACAAAGGTATTAAGTTTTCTATTGCTCCAGCATAAGGATAATCCTGCCTCAGTGCTTCAAAATACAATTTTTTAGCTTCTTTGATTTTGCCTTGTCTAAAATACACTAAACCCAAATTATTCAGACCTTTTGAATAAATTGGTTTGATATTTTTAGAAATTAACAATTCTTCTTCGGCTTTATCTAAATCTCCTTTAATTAAATACATTGCGCCGGAGTTTGATCGGGAGAGCACGCTGTCAGGCGCACATTGCGCGCCTGACAAAAACAATTTTTCTTCTGTAGTCCAAACACTCTGTCTTACTGACGCAAGTATTGTATATATTAATAATAATATTGAAATACAGAATATAAATATTTTCTTTTTATCTTCTGTATTTATTAAAGTAAAAATTTTATAAATTAAAAAGCTTACGAGCATAGATAAACCAAGAGATGGGAAAAAGAAAAGTCTTTCGCCTGCGATGGTGCCGATGGGGAAGAATATGTTTGAAATTGGAAGGAAAGAAAATAGAAATATAGTTGAGCCGAGTGCGATAGTTTGGCTTTTATTAAAGTATTTAATTATTAAGAATATTGGAGTAATTATGAGCAATAAACCCAAAAGAACTTCAATGTTTAGCCAATTGTGAATAATTGGTATTTGATTGTAAGAATAATCAGAACATAGATTCACTGGCCAAAATGTTTTGTAAAAATACATCCACAATATTTTCAAAGACGTTGCAAATCGTGAAAAGGTGTCAGTGAAAAGAAGCGGATTTTCTATCAAGCTTGTTTTGATATTTAGAAAATTATCTATTCCGAGAGAGAAAAAACGCAAGAAGAAATAAAATACTATACCAATCATGACGGCGGAGATTTCTTTGAAATATTTTTTTATTATTTCTAGATTTATTTTATTTTCTCGGTGATATAAAAGTAAAAGTAATGCTGGAAGAACAGCTATGCCCGTCTCTTTCCCACCGATAGCTAAAAAAGTCCACAAGCCAAGTAAATAAAAGTTTATTTTTTCTTTAGAAAATTCAAGTAGTGTGAGTAAAGAAAAGAAAAGAGCCAATAATTCACTTCGTCCAGTAATATTTGCTACTACTTCGGTATGTATTGGCAGAACTAAAAATAGAAATGCAGTAATGAAGGCGAGTATTTCATTTTTAAATAATCTTTTTATTAATAAATATATAAAGAAACAAATAAAAACATATAATAGTAAGTTTACTAAATGAAAAGAAAAAGGACTTTGCCCAAAAATTAGGAAATTTAAACCATAGCTGAGTAGGGTAGAAGGACGGTAAAGACCATTTTCAGCTTGCCAATAAGGATGCATAAAAATTTGGTCCACTTTTTGAAAATCAGAAAGTGCTACAGCATTTTCTACGATGCTTCGGTCGTCATAAACAAAGTCTCCCGAAAGGGAACTACCATAGATAGTGAAGGTTAAAATGAAAAATAAAACCAAAATTATCCAGTTTTTCTTCAGAAAATTTAAATACTGCATTATTCAATAATAACATTATCTGTGGTATAAATTATACTAGTTATGAGAACAGCTTCACCCATAGGTCTACAGCCGAGGGAAAATATTTTAATAATTCATGGTTGGGCGTCCAGTAAAGAAAAATTCCGGCCAT
>JBBUBO010000001.1:0-835 GCA_038058205.1 Patescibacteria group bacterium | reverse complement strand
ACTATAAAACGACATATTTCTTTACTAAAACATGAATATTTTAATAATTCATGATGTGCGTAGTGTGGTAAACGTCGGCGCAATGTTTCGCACAGCTGATGCTGTGGGTATAAACAAAATATATCTCACTGGCTATACACCCGCGCCTGTTGATAGGTTTGGTAGAAAAAGGGGAGACTTGACCAAATCATCGCTCGGTGCGGAAGAATTTGTAAAATGGGAACAAAAGAAAAATATTTTACCACTTTTGGCAAAACTTAAGAAGGAAAAATTTCAGATCATTGCAGTAGAGCAGGATGAAAAATCTGTGGATTATAGAAAAGTTAAATTACAGAAGAAAAATGTTTTCATCGTTGGTCCGGAAGTGACAGGAATACCACAAAATATATTAAAAAAATGTGACATCATTGCTGAGATTCTAATGCGAGGTAAAAAAGAATCATTGAATGTATCTGTCGCGCTTGGTGTGGCACTTTTTGAGTTTTTGTAGAAAGGAAAATATCAAAACTTATAAAGCAATCTATCTGGCAAAGCTTTGCCAGCGAACTGCTCGTCGTTCAAGAAAATAATAGTTGGAATACCTCCTTTATTTTCTAAACTCCTGCGCAAGGCTTTCTAAATTTTATATTTTCTTTTCTACTTTTGGTGCACGGAGCAAAAATGTGCGCTTCGGCCGTTTACTATTTTTCTTGTTATGACACCTTTGCAATTTTTCTTACGGCATTTTTCTCCCGTGCGTCGGTAGGCTTCGTGGTGAAGTTGAAATTCTCCTCGTAGGCCGTGGATATTGCGATAGTCGGACATAGAATCTCCGCCAAAATCTATGCCCCTAGCT